>CAMKPI010000001.1 GCA_946414625.1 uncultured Spirochaetaceae bacterium
CAAGAGCAAAATTGTTCTGGAAGGGAAAAACGTAAGGGGAGATCTAGTTAGACATATGCAGAATGTGGCAGAAGAAAAAAAACCTAACACGGAAACTTTCGAAGCGCTTAAAGAAGTGGAATTGATGAAAGCAGATCCAGAAAAATATAAGGGCTATACCGATATCGACATGATGATGAAGGACTTGTTGAAGTGAAATATGCGGTTAAGCCCACTACTAGATTCCAAAAGGATTTGAAGCGTATTCAGAAACGAGGGTACGATATAAATCTATTAACGGATATAATCAAAAAGCTGGCAAATGGCGAAGCGCTTCCAAAAGAAAATAAAGACCATCCTTTGGCTGGAAATTTTAAAGGCGCAAAAGAATGCCATATACAACCGGATTGGCTTTTGATTTATGAGATAAACGAGAAAAATTTGTATCTGTATCTGACAAGAACGGGTACACATAGCGATTTATTCAACAAATAACAAGGAGAAGCGATGTGAAAAGAATAGTTTTGATGTTGATTGCTTTGTGCTTTGCCGTACCTGTTTTTGCCGCGCTTCCTCCGCTTACGGAGGAGATGCCCCTTTCATACAACGAAAGGACAGGGATAAATATTGTTTAAAATTGACCCAGTTTATGATTAAATGGGAATCGTTCTCCTATTATGATTTTAGAGAAGAAGAAGTCATGGACAGACCCTTGATTCTTAAGTTCTTCAACATCATCCCAAAGGAGATTGCATGAAAAACGGACAATTTACTTTACAGGAGACTCGAAAATTTCGCTTATAGTTTGAATGTCGGGGAACTAGGCTGAATTTGTATAAACTATAAATACCAACGTTAAGTTAAGGATACAAAATAAAACGCCGGACCCTGCTGGGTCCGGCCTTGATTGCATAGCGCGTCTTGCGCAGGAAGCAATCTTCCGAAAGCGTTCATTTCCGCTACCTTTTGCCCGATGACTTTTATCAGCTATCTCTGAAATAAAGCTCTCCGCCGGGCAGGCTCTTAGATTAATTGCTTTCCTTCTTCTCGTCTTTTTTGGCTTTCTTCTCGGTCTTCTTTGTGAGCTCCAGAATTGCCATTTCGGCGGAATCGTTGAAGCGGCTGGATGTCTTTACAATCCTAGTGTAGCCGCCATGCACCTCCTGAAAAAGAGGTGCGATCTCGGTGAACAACTTGTTCACCACAGCCTCGTCGTACAGCCTGGCAGATGCGATTCTGCGATTGTGCACGCTGTCCGTCTTTCCCCTTGTAATGAGCTTCTCGGCCGCGCGCTGGACTTCCTTGGCCTTGGCCTTGGTTGTCTCGATCCTCTCGTAGCGGAAAAGGCTTGTCACCATGTTCCGGATGAGAGCAGCCCTCTCGGCGCGGTTTCTGCTCAGGGCATTGAAACCAAACTTATGCTTCATTGTTCTCTTCCTTCCGCTCGGGGAGCTGCGCCGTTCTGAGGACGCTGTAATCAGTCATCCCCAAAGAAAGGTTCCACTCCCGAAGCTTGTCTTTGATCTCTGACAGGGACTTCTTACCGAAGTTTCGTGTCTTGGTAATCTCCTCCTCCGTCATCTGTGTAAGGTCTCTCAAAGTATGGATCTGCGCGTTCTTCAGACAGTTGCTTGAACGCACCGTGAGCTCCAACTCCTCCACAGGGGTGGAGAGAATCTTGTCGATCCGCTTCTGCTCCTCGTCAATCTCCTCGCTGGCTCGGACGATGTTCTCATCGAAATTGATGAAGATCGCAAAATGATCCTTGGCAATCTTGGCTGCCTCGGCCACCGCGTCCTCAGCGGAAATCGTGCCGTCCGTCCAAACCTCCAGCGTGAGCTTGTCGTAGTTGTTGCGCTGCCTCACACGGGTTGGCTCCACAGTATACTTCACCTTGACCACAGGGCTGAAGATTGCGTCCACAAGGATGACCCCGGGATTCTTCTCATCGTCCCGGTCTATCATCTCCTGCATCTCTTCGGTGGGGACATAGCCGCGATTGAAATTCACCTGAACTAGCATGCTTATATCAGCATCCTCTGCCATGTCAAAAATCACATGATCCTTGTTGATGACAGTGATTCTATCCTTCTCGAAATCAGCGCCTGTAAGAGAGCCTTCGCCCTTCTTCTCAATTTCGATCAGCGTGCTTTCCACTTCCTCGGGCATGGTCAGCTTCAGCTGCTTCAGACGAGCGATTATCTCGGGAATATCCTGCTTGACGCCAGGAATCGACTCGAACTCGCTTGTTATCACATGCTCACCGTTCGCATCCCTGTAATGGAACCAAACCGCTGTGACTGCATAGCCTTGTATCGAGGACAGGAGCACCCTGCGCAACGTGTTGCCCAGCGTTGTTCCAAAACCGCGCTCGAACGGGTATGCTATAAAGCGTCCGTAGTTCTTGTCTCCGCCTTCCCCCCTCTCAAGCATCGGGTACTTCGGGATCTTGAATCCCTGAAGCAGATTTTTTCTTGCCATTCTAACTCCTTGGCGAGTCTCCGGCTCCGAAGCGCTTTCTTTGCGGAAGAAGCCGGACAGACGCCCTTAAGCGCCACAAAAGCGCCCTCGTGAACTTCCAAAGGATTCCATTGATTCCTCTCTGCGAATCCTCCGGAGCCGGAATGCGAATTACCTCGAATACAATTCGACGACAAGCTGCTCGTTGACTCCTTCAAGCTCCCTCACCTCGGAACGCTCCGGAATCTGGTTGAAGCTGCCTTTCATGGCGTCCACATCGACGGAAAGCCACGAAGCGACACCGCTCTTGCCGACTTCCGAAAGATTATCCTTGATGACAAGCATGTTCTTGCCCTTTGCGGACACCTCGATCTCGTCGCCGGGCTTAACACGATAGCTCGGGATATCCACACGGCGTCCGTTTACAAAGATGTGTCCGTGTGAGACAAGCTGAGACGCCTGCGGACGGGAAGAGGCAAAATGTAGCCTGAACACAACATTGTCCAGTCTGCGCTCCAAGAGCGTGATGAGGTTGTCGCCAGTCTTGCCGGGCATGCGAGCCGCCGTGTTGAATGTCAGCTTGAACTGCTTCTCCAACATGCAGTAGATCCTCTTCAGGCGCTGCTTTGCGCGGAGCATCTGACCGTAGTCAGTGGGCTTCTTGGTGCGTGCCTTCGGGTCTCGCCCAGGGAGACCGGATTCCATCGGGTTGTTCATCGGGCACTTGGCGGACAAGCAGCGCGAGCCCTTGAGGAACAGCTTTGCCCTCTCAGCTCTGCAGTATCTGCATTTTGGGCCTGTATATCTAGCCATACTATAAATTCTCCTTTAACGGGATGCGCCCGGCTGCCTTGAGACAGCCGAGAGCCCTCCCGACAGGCCGCGGGGCTCATCCGAGAGTCCCGCGAACCGAAATCAGATCCTTCTGGTCTTCCTCGGCCTGCAGCCGTTGTGTGGGATCGGCGTGACGTCCTTGATGGAGCGCACCCTCATTCCGAGCTGTCCGATTGCCCTGATGGCAGCCTCGCGTCCCTGACCCGGACCCTTGACGAAGACGTTCACTTCGTTAAGCCCGTATTCCAGAGCCTTGCGACCGGCTGTCTCACAAACGGTCTGAGCCGCATATGGAGTGCTTTTCTTCGCTCCGCGGAAACCGAGCCCGCCTGCAGAGGACCACGAGAGGGCATTGCCGTTCAGGTCGGTGAAGGTGATTATCGTATTGTTGAAGGTGGCCTGGATGTAGACACAGCCCTCGTATACCGTTTTCCTGGCTTTCTTCTTGGTTGCTTTTGCCATTTCTCAATCCCCCTCGTTACGCCTTCTTCTTCCCGGCTATCGTCTTCTTCTTGCCTTTGCGTGTGCGGGCGTTCGTCTTTGTTCTCTGCCCGCGCACCGGAAGTCCCTTCCTGTGCCTGAGCCCGCGGTAGCAGCCGATGTCCATCAACCGCTTGATGTTAAGCTGGGTCTGGGAGCGCAGACGCCCCTCGACCGTGTAATCGTTCTCGATAACCTTTCTGAGTTCGGCCAGAACCTCGGCGGACAGGCTGTTTATCTTCGCGTCCGGATCCACGGAGCACTTCTTACAAATCTCCTCCGCGCTGGTTCTTCCTATTCCGTAGATGTATGTCAAAGCAATCTTTGTCGCCTTGTTTGGTAAATCTACACCTGCAATTCGCGCCATTACGGCCTCCTAATATCCTTACACGCCGAATTCTTGCCGGACGCCCAAAGCCGCGCGCGCCCGCCTCCATTCGGAGCATTCCTTACTTTTGTCTCTGTTTGTGCTTCGGATTAGTACAAACAATTCTCACAACACCGTTGCGCCTTATCACCTTGCACTTGTCGCACATAGGCTTGACGCTAGCTCTTACTTTCATAAATCAGCTCCTCCGGGACAGAAGCATCCGCTCGCCCCATTTAGTTCCCCGCAGGATCACAGGGTTCTGTTCTTGATCTTCTTCACGCCCAGGAAACCCTCGTGGTGGTGCATCTTCATGATCGACTCTATCGACTTGAGCAGTTCAAGCTCGCAGCCCACAAGGATAATCAGCGATGTTCCGCCGAACAGCATGGCAACCGTTGACGGCAGGTGGAAGATGATCTGAACCAATGTCGGAATCAAGGCAATCACAGCAAGGAAGATCGACCCGGGAAGAACAATCCGGTTGAGAACCTTTGTGAGGTACTCCTCCAGCTTTTCCGCCCTGACTCCGGGAACACTGCCTCCGTTGTCGCGGATCTGCTTTGCCATTTCGACAGGGTTCAGCGAAACCTGCGTGTAGAAGAATGCAAAGGCTATGATCAAGATGGTGTAGATGATGAGGTAAGGCGCACCTTGAGGATTGAGCCAGTTTGCAAGAGACTGAAGCCATCTGACGTTCGGTCCCAGCGCGCTCGCGATCTGAATCGGGAATGACAGGATCGCTGAGGCGAAAATCACGGGAATGACTCCGCTCGGGTTGAGCTTCAGGGGGATGTAGGAGCTCTGGGCGCCGTACATCCTGCGTCCGACCACGCGCTTGGCGTAGTTCACCGGAATCTTGCGCTCCCCTTCCTGCTCGTAGACCACAAGGGAGATTACAACCAGAAGCATTGCGGTTATCACCAGAGCCACAATCCAGCTGATCGAGCCATCGGCTATGCCCAGGTAGAGCGCCTGGATTGCGGTGGGAATCCTCGCGACAATGCCCGCAAAAATCAAGAGGCTTATGCCGTTGCCCACCCCGAACTGGGTGATCTTCTCACCAAGCCAGATGAGTGCCATCGTTCCTGTCGTCACTGTTAGCATTGACACCAGCGTGAATGCGGTGAGTCCTATGGTGATGACCTGGAAGCCCTGGCTCTGTATGCTTCTGGCATAAACGGTCACGACAAATGACTGCAAAAGACAGACCACGATCGTTCCGTATCTGTTTATCTTCTGGATCTTCCTCCGGCCCTCTGCGTCCTCTCCCATCTTTTTCAAGGAAGGGATGATCAGCATCAGCAACTGAAGGATGATTTCCATCGAGATGTACGGCATCACGCCCAGCGTGAACAACGAGAAGTTACTGAACGCTCCGCCAGAGAAGAAATTCAGGTATTCTGTAAGTCCGATTGTGGCGGATCTGCTCGCGACAAGAAAATAGTTCTTCAGCTGCACCGGATCCACGCCGGGAACGGGAATCACAGCCCCGATCCTGGTGATGGCCAGTAGCCCCAAAGTTATCAGTATTTTCGTTCGGAGATCTCGCATCCGGAACATATCTGAAATGGGATTTGCCATTTATTAACCTTCCTTCAAAAAAATCACGGACCTGCCGCGCGCCCCGAGGCACGGCTTTGGGCGAATCCGCCCTGGCGCGCCTGGAGAAGAGGCTCTGGCATCTGCCAGCTCCCTTTCGGCGCGGAAGGTTCCGCTTTCTCCGGGTTATCTCACTTCTCCGCCGGCCGCCTTGATCTTCTCGGCTGCCTGAGCGGAGGTCTTCACGCCGTCCACGACAAGACGCTTCGTCACCTCGCCGTTTGCGAGAATCTTTGCCTCGCGTCCGACACCACGAAGGATGAACGCGTCGCGGAGAGACTCATCGGAGACAACCGCCCCATCCTCGAACGCCTCGTCGAGAATCGAAAGGGAAATGGCAACATACTCTTTCTTGAACGGATAGTTGGAGAAGCCGCGGCGGGCAACACGCCTGTAAAGCGGCATCTGACCACCCTCAAATCCGGGACGAACACCACCGCCGGAACGTGCGTTCTGACCGTTGTTCCCGCGACCGCAGCAGCGACCCTTACTTCCGTAGCCGCGACCGACAATCGTCTTTTTCCTATTAGCTCCCTTCGGAGCGACAATCTGTGCCATCTTAGATCTCCTCAACGCGAACCATGTGCTCGACCACACGGATCATGCCGCGAGTCACCGGGGTGTCCGGGAGCGTCACGCTGCTGTGAACCTTGCCGAGCCCCAAAGCCTTCACGGTCTTCCTCTGGTTCGGGAGCGTGCCGGCGAGCCCTCGGATGAGCTCAACCTTAACTTTCTTATCGTCTGCCATAAATCACCCCCAAAGCTCGTTCACGGAAATGCCTCTGCCCGCCGCGACCTTGCGCGCCGAGAAAAGGTTAAGCAGTCCGTCGAAAGTCGCCTTCACCGTGTTGATAGTGTTGTTGGACCCCAGGGACTTGCTGATGACATCCCTTATGCCGCACGCATCGCAAACCGCACGCACCGCACCGCCGGCGATAACTCCCGTTCCGGGAGCGGCCGGGCGAAGAAGCACGCTCGCGCTCTTGAACTGTCCGACAATCTCATGGGGAATCGTATCGCCTTTCACGTTGATCTGGCGCATGCCCTTACGGGCAGCCTCTCCGGCCTTGCGGATGGCTTCAGTGACATCGTTGGCCTTCCCCATGCCGTAGCCCACGCGACCCTTGCCGTCTCCGACCACGACAAGCGCGGAGAAAGACATCCTCCGTCCGCCCTTGACGGTCTTGGACACACGCATGAGCTTTATCAGCTTCTCGGAGAATTCCTTGTCCTGGCGCTCCGAGCGGTCTCTTCTATCCCTTCTCTCTCTTCTTTCTCTCTCTTCTGCCATTGTCTTCTCCTTAGAACTTAACTCCGGCTTTTCTCGCGCCGTCAGCAATGGCCTTCACGAGACCATGATAGAGATAACCGTTCCTGTCGAAAACAACAGTGGTGACGCCGGCGTCCAAGCAGCGCTTCCCGAGAATCTCGCCCAAACGGGTGGCACCCTCGACGGTGTTCTTGATGTCCTTCAGATCCTTCTCAACCGTACCTGCGCTCACAAGCGTGCGGGCCGCCACATCATCGATCACCTGCACATACATGTGCTGGTTACTCCTGAAAACAGACATTCTGGGTCTCTCTGCGGTGCCGGAGATGGACTTCCTGATATGGACCTTGCGTCTCGCATGCTTTCTGTTCTTATCTTCAATCCTATTCATGCTGCTCGCCCCTTATGCTCTTCCAGCCTTTCCGCTCTTGGCGCGGACATACTCGTTCTCGTAGCGGACACCCTTGCCCTTGTAAGGCTCAGGCTTGCGCAGACTGCGGATTTCCGCAGCAACCTGCCCCACACGCTGCTTGTCAATGCCCTCAATGATGATCTTCGTCGCAGACTCGAGAGAAATTTTTATGCCCTCGGGAACAACATACTCAATATCGTTCGCATAACCCAAGGAAAGAACCAGAGAGTTCTTCTGCATCTCCGCCTTATAGCCCACACCGATGATGGTGAGAACCTTCTTGTATCCTTCGGACACGCCAACAACCATGTTGCGAACCATCTGCCTTGTGAGGCCGTGGAACGCCCGGGTCTGTTTCTCGTCGTTCGAGCGGGTGAGAATGACCTGATTTTCCTTGATATCAAGGCTGATCGCAGGATTGATTCTCTGCTTCAGCTCGCCTTTTGAGCCTTTGACCGTAAGGACGCCATCCTCGAACGAGAGCTTCACAGAGGCTGGCACGTCCACCGGCAATTTACCAATTCTTGACATGTTAGCCTCCTCTTACCAAACCGTGCAGATAAGCTCGCCGCCCACCTGCTGGTCGCAGGCCTTACGACCTGTAATCACTCCGGCGGAAGTGGACACCACAACGGTACCGTAGCCGTTGAGAACCCTCGGCATCTCCCTGTATCCGGAATAGACGCGCCTGCCCGGGGTGGAGATCCTCTTGATGCCGTGAATGACAGAATTGCCTTCCTCGTCGTATTTCAAGAAAACGCGCAACGCCGTGCCGCCGTCCTTTGTAACCTTCTTAAAGTTCTTGACATAGCCCTCGGTCTTCAGGATCTTGACGATCTGGAGCTTGAGCTTCGAACTTGATATATCTACTTTCTCGTGCTTAGCCTGACTAGCATTTCTAATCTTAGTCAGCATATCAGCAACAGGATCACTCGCTGCCATCTTTATTCTCCTTACCAACTAGATTTCGTAACGCCAGGAATCTGCCCTTCGCCGGCAAGCTTCCTGAAGCAGTGCCTGCACATATCGTATTTTCTGAGGTAACCGCGCGGCCGGCCGCAGATTGCGCACCTGTTCACCCGTCTTGTGCTGAACTTGGGCTCGCGCTTAGCCTTTACGATCATTGATTTCTTCGCCATGACAACTCTCCTTACTTGCTAAACGGCATGCCGAGCTTCTTCAGCAGGGCGAAGCCTTCCTCGTCGGTACGGGCAGTGGTCACAATGGCGACATTCAAACCGCTGACACGGACAATCTTGTCAAAATCAATCTCGGGGAAGATTATCTGCTCGGTGATACCCAGAGCATAGTTCCCGTGGCCGTCAAACGCGTTCGGCTTCACACCGCGGAAATCCTTGACGCGGGGAAGCGCGATGCAAATGAGCCTCTCCAGGAAGAACCACATATTGTCCCCCCTCAGGGTGACCATTGCGCCGATCTCCATGCCCTCGCGGAGCTTGAAGTTTGCGATGCTCTTTCTTGCCTTGGTGCGAACCACGTGCTGGCCGGTGATCTGCTCCAGCTCCTTGACGGTTGCGTCAAGATATTTCTTGTCCTGGATCGCGTCACCAACGCCGGCGCTCACGACAATCTTCTCCAAAGCCGGCACCTGCATCTTTGACGAGTAGCCGAACTCCTCGAAAAGCGCAGGAGCCACCTCTTCAAGGTACTTTTTCTTAAAAGCCGGAATAAATTTCTCTGCCATCAGATTGCCTCTCCCGTTCTCTTCGCGTAACGGACCTTCTTGCCGTCCTCCGTCCTGTACCCGACCCTGGTCGGCTTGCCGTCCTTGGCAACAAGCGCGACATTGGACGCGTGTATCGGAGCCTCGATGCGCTCGATTCCGCCCTTGTCCTGCTGGCTGCGCCTCTTCATCGTCTTAGAGACCATGTTCGCGCCCTGAACGTAGACCCTGTCGTTTTCCCTGTCAACCTTGATGATCTTACCGGTATAGCCTTTGTCGCGCCCGGCGATTATCATGACGTTGTCGTCTTTCTTCAGCTTCATTCCATTCTCCTACAACACTTCCGGCGCAAGGGAAACAATCTTCATGTAGCCGTCGCGAAGCTCTCTCGCCACCGGCCCGAAAATTCTCTTTCCACGCGGGTTATTGTTGGCGTCGATGATAACGCAGGCGTTGTCATCGAACCTGATATATGTACCGTCAGGTCTGCGGTACTCCTTCTTCGTCCTCACGATGACCGCTTTCAGAACGTCACCTTTCTTGATCTGGCCGTTCGGAAGAGCATCCTTCACCGCAACAACAATCACATCACCGACCCCGGCGACATACCTGTGGCTGCCGCCAAGAACCTTGATGCACTGGACCGTCCTCGCTCCCGAGTTGTCGGCCACATTCAGATAAGTCTGCATCTGTACCATATTGACAACTCCTTATTTCGCCCTTTCGACAACCTGGACGAGCCTCCAGCACTTGTCCTTGCTCAAATGCCTGCATTCCACAACGCGCACGGTGTCCCCCATATGGGCATCGTTCTTCTCGTCGTGAGCCTTCAGTTTCTTGGAAACCGTGACATACTTCTTGTAAAGCGGGTGCAAGCTCCTGTTATGAACGGTGACAACAATGGTCTTGTCCATCTTGTCGCTCGTCACCACGCCTGTGAAACTTTTCTTATTTGCCTTCATACAATCCCGCCTCGCTTACGAGTCCTTTCTGATACCCATATCATATTCGGTGATAAGTGTGTTCACGCGGGCGATCTGCCGCTTGATGTTCCGGGTCTGCAGCGGGTTCTCCACATGACCGAGCACCCGGTCCATCCTCATCTGAAAGTAGGACTTGCGGAGCTCCTCCCTCTTCGAGACCAGTTCGTTGTAACTTAGCTTACTGAATGAATTTTTCATACTCCAATCCTCTTTGGTCTCAAACCCTTAGGCTTCGGTTCCGGCGGCACCTTCTTCGGCAGCGTCGGAGGGAATCTCTCCGGTCACAACGCGCCTGGAGACGATCTTTGCCTTGATCGGGAGCTTCTGCGCTGCCTTGGCCAGAGCCTCGCGCGCCACGCTCTCCTCAACCTCGCCCATCTCGAACATCACGGCGCCTTTCTTCACAACCGCGACCCATCCTTCCGGAGCGCCCTTTCCGTTACCCTGTCGGGTTCCGATAGGCTTTGCCGTGTACGGCATATCCGGGAAGATCCTGATATACACCTTTCCGCCGCGCTTTGTCTGACGGGTCATCGCCACACGGGCAGCCTCAATCTGGCGGTTGGTGATCCAAAGCGGTTCCAGCGCCACGAGACCGTAGGAGCCGAACTCGAGCTGGTTGCCCTTGTGGGCCACGCCGTCGCGCTTGCCCCTCTGCTTTTTTCTAAACTTTACTCTTTTAGGACTAAGCATCTCTCAACCTCACTCCTTGGAACCGGCGGCGTCGCTCTTCTTCGCCACAAGCCCGGCGTCGTTCGCCGCAACCTTCTCAAGAATCTCGCCGTTGTAAACCCAGACCTTCACACCGATTGAACCAAAAGTGGTCAGCCCGGTGGCAAAGCCGTAGTCGATGTCGCTGCGCAGGGTATGAAGAGGAATACGTCCCTCCTTCATCCACTCCGAACGGGCAATCTCCGCGCCGCCGAGACGGCCGGACAGGCGAATCTTGATTCCCTGAACTCCCGCACCGGTGGCCTTAGAGATGGCGTTCTTCATCGCCCTCTTGTAAGCCACGCGCCCTGCAAGCTGCCTTGCGATATTCTGCGCGATAAGCTGGGCATCCTTTTCAGCGTGCTCGATATTCTTGATCTTTACCTGAACCTTCTTCTCCGAATATTTCTGGAGAGAAGCGCAGATCTTCTCAATGTTTGCGCCCTTCTGACCGATAAGGACTCCCGGTCGCGAGGTGCTCACCGTGATGGTCACCCTCTGCGGCTTGCGGGAAATCTCAACATCGGATATCTCGGCGCCCTGCGTTTCCGGAAGGCGGAAAAGCTCCTTGCGCAGTCTCAGATCCTCGTGGAGCGTGGCGGCGTACTCTTTCGGGTCTACATACCACTTGCTCTTCCAGGTTTTGTTGACTCCCAGGCGGAGTCCGATAGGATTAACTTTCTGACCCATTTATTCCTCCACGCTCTCGCTTACTTCCACGGTGATATGGCTTGTCCTTCTCAAAAGGATGTCCCTCTTTCCGTGACTTCTCGGCCAAACCCTCTTTGAAACCGGGCCGCCGTCGATGTAAATCGTCGAAACGTAGAGCTGCGACTCATCCAGCTTGTTGTCCTGGTACATCGCGTTCGCTCCGGCGCTTTCCAAAACCTTCAGAATAAGCCTTGCACCCTTCTGCGGCATCGCCATGAGGATGCCGTACGCCTCCTCATAACTCTTTCCGCGAACAAGGTTGGCAACCGGGCGCACCTTTGAAGGAGAAACGCTCAGATATTTGGCAACAGCCCTGTAACTTTTAGCCATACTCTCCTCCTCAAGCTTTCTTGTCCGAGCCGGCGTGGCTGCGGAAGATTCTGGTGGGCGAGAACTCTCCGAGTTTATGTCCCACAAGGTTCTCGGTGATATAAACAGGAATCCATGTCTTGCCGTTGTATACGGAAATCGTCAGTCCAACCATGTCCGGAACGATGACCGAAGCCCTGGAATAGGTCTTGATCATCTCTGCGGTAGAAGTATTCTCCGCAGCTATCCTAACTCTTTTCAAGAGTCTCTCTTCTACAAAAGGACCTTTTTTAATTGATCTAGCCACTTTATACTCCTAGCTTCTCTTCTTGACGATGAACCTATCCGAAGGCTTCTTCTTCGAACGGGTCTTGGCACCCTTGGTCGGCTTGCCCCACGGAGTAACCGGGTGGCGTCCGGCAGCGGTCTTTCCCTCACCACCACCATGCGGATGGTCCACAGGGTTCATAACGACACCTCTGACCTTCGGCCTTCTGCCCAAGTGCCTGGAGGCTCCCGCCTTGCCCAGCGACACGTTCATATGATCCTCGTTGCCGAGGGTTCCGATTGTCGCGTAGCACTCTCCGAAGACGAGCCTCATCTCGCCTGACGGGAGGCGAAGCGTCACGTAGTCGTCCTCTTTGGCAACAATCGTGGCTCCGAGACCCGCGCTGCGAACCAGCTGTCCGCCGCGACCCAGGTTCAACTCAACGTTGTGAACCGTGAGTCCCAACGGGATGTTCTTCAACGGAAGCGCGCACCCCGGGCGAAGCGGAGCCGTGGGTCCGGACAGAACAACACTGCCCACAGACAGACCCTTCGGAGAGAGGATATACCTCTTCTCGCCGTCCTCATAGAACACAAGCGCGATATTGGCGCTGCGGTTCGGATCGTATTCAATCGAGTGAACATGCCCGGGAACCCCGAACTTGTCTCTCCTGAAGTCAATGATCCTGTAGCTCCTGCGTGCTCCGCCGCCTCTCCTGCGAACGGAAATGCGACCGAAGCTGTCGCGTCCGGCCTTCCTGTGGAGGTGGCGCGTCAGGCTTTTCTCCGGCTTCTGAGCGGTGACATCGCTCCGCACCAGCACCGTTTTCTGTCGGAGACCCGGTGTGTTTGGTTTGTAACTCTTCAATGCCATTCTCTCTGTCTCCTATCAAACGCCTTCAATCGCGCCGATCTGCTCTCCTTTCGCAAGAGTGACGATCGCTTTCTTCCAATCAGGCCTGTAGCCCTTGATATAGCCGCCCTTGCCGCGAGTCATCTTCGGCTTTCCACCCACGTTCATCACGTTGCACGAGGTGGGGTTCACACCGAAAAGCATTTTCACGGCACTCATGATCTCAAATTTGTTAGCTCTGGGATCAACCTTGAACGTATACTTCTTGCATTCCTGCTCACGAGCGATATTTGACTTCTCGCTAAGGATGGGTTCAATAATTACCTCGTCTGCTCTCATCTCATACCTCTCATTCGCCGTAGAACTCGTTCAGGTTCTTTGCGGCGGTCTCGAGCATCATCACCTTGCGTCCGTAAAGAAGCTCCTTGGCGGACAGCTTGTCATACGCAAGAACCCTGAGGTTCGGAATGTTCTTCGCACTCCTGCGGATCATCTCATCGTCGCCGGCCATGATAAGAACGGTTCTCTCACCGTCCTTCGAGAAACCACGGAGGATCTTGGCCATGTCGCGCGTCTTCCCGCTCTCGACAGTGAAATCCTCCACCACGTACATGCTGCCGCCCTGAACATGCTGAGAGAGAAGGCTCTTCATTGCCATCCTCTTCATCCTGCGGGGGATGCTGTACGAATAATCGCGCGGCTTCGGTCCGAAAATCGTGCCGCCGCCCACAAAAATCGGGCTCTTCTTATCTCCCCGGCGAGCATTGCCGGTGCCTTTCTGCTTGAAAGGCTTAGTATTGCTGTAATTCACCTCGGCGCGCGTCTTGGTGCAAGCCGTTCCCACCCTGCGGCGGGCAAGCTCGTTGTTCACGGCATAGTAAATACAGCCCTGGCTCACCTGGACATCGAATACGTCAGCATTAAGCTCAACGGTCCGTCCGTTCTGAGCGCCATCTAGTGAATAAACCTTTGCTTCCATATCCTATATCCTTACTTCTTAACAGCCTTCTTCACCAAAACCGTGCTGTCCGCGGGACCGGGAATCGCACCCTTGACCAACAGAACCTGGAGATCAGCGTCCACCTTCACAACCCGGAGGTTCTGCACAGTAACGCGCTCCGCACCCATATGACCGGCCATCTTCTTTCCCTTGAACGTCCTCGCGGGAGTTGAACTCATGGCGGTGCCGCCCAGATCCCTATGGAACTTCGAACCGTGGGTGGCGCGTCCGCCGCCGAAGCCGTACCGCTTCATGCCGCCCTGATAGCCTTTTCCTTTTGATGTGCCGGTCACGTCAACAAACGAAATGTCGTTGAAAAGATCGACACCCAGGACGTCTCCCGGCTGAACCTCGCGCTCGTAGTCGCGGAATTCAACAAGGGTTTTCAGTGCCTTCCCGTCCTGGAACTGGCCGGAATAAGGACGTGTTGCGCGGCTTGCCTTCATCTCGCCGGTTCCGAGAACGGCGGCGTTGTAACCGTTTTTCTCTTCCGTTCTTCGGGCCACAACAACGTTGCCTTCAACCTTGATAACAGTGACAGGCGTGAGTCTTCCCTTCTCGTCGAAGACCTGCGTCATGCCAACTTTCTTTCCGATAAGCCCTAACATCTCTTACCTCTATACTGGAGTCGTGCGCCCGCGCCCAGTCGTACTACCCCGCAATCCGCGACTTTATCGCGGCGCAGAAGCCCTTTCCGCCTCGCGCGGAGCGTCCATCCGTCGCTCCATCACTGCTTGATCTCCACATCAACACCGGCGGGCAGCTCAAGCTTCATCAGAGCCTCCATCACCTTGTCTGTCGGATTTAAAATGTCAACCAATCTCTTGTGCGTCCTCATCTCGAACTGCTCGCGACTCTTCTTGTTCACGAACGGGCTCTTCAGGACAGTGATTTTATTGATGCGGGTGGGAAGGGGCACGGGGCCGGAAACTGTGGCGCCCGCCTTCACAACCGTGTCTACAATCGACATTGCGCTCTGCTCAACAAGCGAAACGTCAAAACCTCTAAGTCTAACGCGAATCCTATCGTTAGCCATCTTCTCTCCTTGGGATTTCCCGTCTTCTCCGCCCAAAAACCAGCGGAAGCCTGAAAAATCCCTCCATGAAGCCGACACCTTTCACCGGGCTCTGCCGAACCCACGCTTATGCGGCTCCTCAAAAAACAGACCCAGCCCGGGACTGGCCCGGGCCAGGCATTCGTTTATGTCACTGAGCGATGTCGGTGACCTGGCCGGAAGCAACGGTCCTGCCGCCCTCGCGGATTGCGAAGCGCAGTCCCTTGTCCATGGCAATCGGGTGAATCAGCTCGACGTTGATCGAGGTGTGATCTCCAGGCATGACCATGCTCGTTCCCTCGGGGAGGCTCACGGTGCCGGTGACATCAGTCGTCCTGAAATAGAACTGGGGGCGATAGCCGGACACAAACGCGCTGTGGCGGCCACCCTCTTCCTTTGTAAGGACGTACACCTGGCCGGTGAACTTGGTGTGCGGGGTGATTGATTTGGGCTTGGCAAGAACCTGGCCGCGAACGACTTCCTTCTTGTCAACACCGCGGAGCAGCGCTCCGATGTTGTCGCCCGCCTGTCCCTCGTCGAGGGTCTTCTGGAACATCTCAACGCCGGTCACAACCGTGCTCTTCGTCTCGCGGATACCGACGATCTCAACAGGATCGTTGACATGGATGACACCCTGCTCCACACGACCGGTCACAACTGTGCCGCGTCCGGAAATGGTGAAGATATCCTCAATCGGCATCAGGAACGGCTTGTCAAGAGCCCTCTGAGGAAGCGGGATGTAGTCGTCCATCGCCTTCAAAAGCTCCTCGATGCACTTGGTGTTCTCGGGATTGTCACCCTCGGTCATGGCGAGGTACGCACTGCCGCGGATGACCGGGCACTTGTCGCCGTCGAAACCGTTGTTGGTAAGGACCTCGCGGACCTCCTCTTCAACAAGGTCGATCAGCTCGGGATCGTCAACCTGATCACACTTGTTCAGGAAAACGATAATCGTGGGTACTCCGACCTGGCGGGCAAGAAGAATGTGCTCGCGGGTCTGAGCCATAACACCGTCGGACGCTGCAACAACAAGGATTGCTCCGTCCATCTGAGCGGCGCCGGTGATCATGTTCTTGATGTAGTCGGCGTGGCCCGGGCAGTCGACGTGCGCGTAGTGGCGTGCGTCGGACTGATACTCAACGTGCCTGGTGTTGATCGTGATTCCCCTCTCCTTCTCCTCGGGGGCGTTGTCGATCTCATCATAGTTCAGGAGCTTGTCGCCGAACTTCTTCGCGCAGTACTGCGTGATCGCGGCCGTGAGAGTTGTTTTGCCATGGTCGACGTGACCGATGGTACCAACGTTTACGTGTGGCTTCGTTCTCTGGAATACTTCTTTAGCCATCATTCCTCCTTGTGACCTTTATGTCACAAATCTGTATCGCGGCGGGCCTGTCGCGCAGTTTCCACTTCTACGACACGCGCGTTCGCACCGCCATTATTGTGCTCTTAAAGGCACAAGCCTTTAGCTGTCCGCGCCGCAGGCACATCAGGTCGCAACGCGAACCGACAGCCGGCGGTCTTCCACATCGAGTCAATCAATCATGAATTTGGTTTAAATAAGAATGTTTCCAGCGGTTGCAGTCTGTTTTGAGCATCCCTTGGCACCAGCCCTCAAAACGCAACTTGTTTATGTTTTTACTCTAAAAAACTTGCCCTGGAACCACCTTATCACCCCTAAAATGATTGGTTTGGCTCTCCATTTCAACGCATTTGGTCATTTGGGCGCATTTAGGGCGCACCCGCGCAAATGCCTAGTCAAAATAGCACGAAAAAAAATTATTGTCAACGAATTCAAAAAAATTTTTTTTTCATGGTTTTACAGCGGGTTTTGCCCGGAAAACCGGGCTGGGAACGTCTCTTGCAGCAACCTCAGGAGAGTCCTGCATGTTCGCAGAAATTGCCCCAAATACGGACCAGGCGGGTGAATAGAGAAAAACGCAAAAATTATAAGCTCATTATAAAAGACACTCGCGCGAGTTTACCGACTCCCTCCCTCACAATTAGATTTCTCTGCTCTGCTGTTATCGAAAGTATGAGAATAGATTTGCACCGCAAGGAATTGAGGAATACAATAATGTTCACTTGTAAACGCTGGCTCATCTGGTCGCGCTCTTGTAAACACACCCACCAAAGCCCGTGCGGCACACGCAGTCGGCTCGTGGGCATATGTGTGGTATAGAGTCAGTCTTTTATGACAGCACGCGCAAAGGCGACTGCCAGTGGCTGGCTTCCTTGCGACAGCGGAGGGAGCCAGAGCCCATACGTCAAGCGCAAAGGCGCCTGCTTGAAAACGCCGAACAGGTGGGATAAATGCTGCCAGAGCCCGTGCGACAAGCGCAAAGCGCCCGCTAGACTGGCAAGCGGTCGGACGTGCCGCAGTATGCCAGAGCACGTGCGACAAGCGCAAAGTCCGCCCTATGGACACAGGAAAAGAGAGACACAATGAAACACCGAATCCAGATAAAAGCATCCGAACTCTCAATCATCGAGAACATAACGCAAAAGCTCCTCTCCCCGTTCAATCCGGACGACAAAACAATAAAAACAGGGGAGCTGCTTCTTGAGGAGCTCTCCGTCATCCTCTCTGAGAACCTGGACGACAACACCCCGGTATGCGTCTCGACGCATAAACACATGGGGAAAATCTGCCTGGAAATAAAAACCGAAGCGGAGAACAACTTTCTACAGGATTTCAGCCCAAAAACGGAACAGGAAGAAGCCATACGCCCCGAAAAGAGCGGGAAAAGCAACGTGGGCGACGAATCCCCGGCCCCCAGGAAAACTCCCCGTCCCGACACCTCCCAGGAATCCGCGGAAGACTTGCAGAAGCGCGAAGTAGAGGAGAAAATCCGCAACGTCATCCTCAAATCCTATTCCAGCCTCATAGCCGTGAAATACAACCCCCGCCGTAAAACCATGAAAATCAGGCTCAATCTCGGTCTCAAAAAAAGAAAAAGAGACTACAGCGGGGAGCTTGAGAATTTCTATTCAGCCTCCAAAGGATCCCCACCCTCGACAGGCCGTCAACTACGCTTCATCTTCAGGCAACACGCTTTTGCGTTCTTTGTCTCGTTCCTCATCAAGGCGGGCAGATCCGCCCCCATGGTGGTGATCCCAATAGCCAGCTCGAACATAATCGACATAGTAGCTTACCGCGGAGGCATCGTTGAAAACCTTTCTACGTTCATCGCAAACCTCGGCATCGCCACAGCCTCCCTTCTCATGAACATACTCTTCTCGTATCTGGAAGCCGTCTACTTTCGCTCCCTGACACGCGGAATCGGTGCGGATCTTCGAAACGCGATGGTATGGAAACTCCAGAAGCTCTCACTCTCATACCACGGCAGGACACAGACAGGCGTCATCACCAACAAGATGATGAACAACATAGAACTTCTAGAAGTCTCGATCCAGCATCTCTTCGGCCATTTTTCCATAATCATGACGTACGTCATCGCCGCAATCACAGTCACTCTCGTATACAGCCCTGCCATGTCGCTGTTCTACGTCCTGTTCATCCCGATCTCGATGTTCCTCACCTACACTTTCCGTAAGCCCATAAGCAAGGTGAACAGGGCGCTCAGGAAAAACATGGAAGGAGCGAGCGCGGCAGTGACGGAAATGCTGGGTATGGTTGAGACAACCCGCGCCCATGGGCTGGAGAAAAACGAGATAGAGCGTATGAGTGGCTACGTTGAAAACATCCACTCCACCGGACGCCGCCTGGACGTGGTGAGCGAAGTGTTCAGCTCGATCAGCTGGGTAAACCTGCAATTCTTCCAGCTCTCCACCCTTGCGTTCTCCGCATACCTCGCAAGCAAAAACATCATTTCAATCGGCGCGATTGCGCTCTTCCAGTCGTACTTTTCCGCAACCGTGACAAGGCTGTCCACCTTCATGAACACAATCCCGCAAATTTCGAAAGGAATCGAAGCCTGCTCAAGCATTGCCGAGGTGCTCTCCGCCGATGATGACGAACGCAAGGGAACAAAGGTCCCGCACCGGTTCCTGGGCTGCATTGAATTCAAAAACGTCAGCTTCAAATATTCGAAGAACTCCCGAAACATCCTGAACGGCTTCTCTCTTCGCATTCCGCAGGGCACAAGCCTCGCTCTGGTCGGCCCGTCCGGCTCCGGCAAATCCACCCTGATAAACCTTATCCTCGGCTTTTCCATGCCCACCACAGGCACAGTTGAGGTAGACGGGGTGAACTTAGAGGAAATGGATCTTACGAGATATCGCAAACACGTCGCATTCGTACCGCAGCACACCGTATTGTTCTCAGGAACTCTCCTTGAGAACCTGACCTACGGCACACCGTACGTACCCGTCTCCAGAGTCATGGAGCTGCTCGACGCGGTAGGTCTTGGCGGCTATGTGAGAAGCCTTCCCGGCGGGATTTTTTCCTACGTTGAGGAATCCGGAACAAACCTTTCCGGCGGTCAAAAACAAAGACTCGCCCTTGTGCGCGCGCTGCTGCGAGATGCGTCTATCATAATACTGGACGAACCCACCAGCGCTCTCGACCGCGAGAATGAACTGCGCGTCAGGGAAATTCTTCGGAAGATAAACGGCACCTGCACCATCGTCATGATTGCCCATAGACTGGACACAATCAAGAATTTCGACAACATTGTGGTGCTTGAAGAAGGAAAAATCGCCGAACAGGGAACATACAAAGACCTGTCGACACATAACGGTGCGTTCCAGAGACTACGGGAAGGCATCGCAGCTCAACCCAATGAAAAAAAGGAGACAGAAGCAGCGGAATCTCAAAATGAAACACCCGCGCACCTTTAGATACTGCAAGAAAGGGAGAAAAAAGGCCCTTACACCAAACCGAGACGAGTGAACATTTTTGAGATTCCGTCCTCATCTACCGGAGGACAAATCAAATCACTTCTCTCCTTCAAATACGGACTGCCTCCCTTCATGCAGACAGACGTGCCAACCGAGAGTATCATCTCCAGGTCGTTCATGCTGTCGCCGAAACCTATCGTGTCACTCATCGGCGCGCCAAAATACTCTGCAACAAGACGCACGCCCCTGCCCTTGTCGTACGTTCTTCTCATGATCTCACCATTGATGCACCCATGGGACGCTACGCTCTGCATCACAAAACTATACCTGTCTCCCAAGGCATTACGGATGCCATTCAACTGTTCTTCCTGAAGACACAAAAACACGATCTTGTATATACACCTGCCGTCATACTCCGCCATCGGACGTATGTCGAAACTATTCAGAAGTGCGTGCCTCCACCTCTCCAATTCGCTGTTAATCGCGCTTCTGGAAGAGAGGAACACGTCGAGTCCGGCGTCCCAGTAGGTCGCATCCAGAGCCTCAATCGTCCGGTACACCCCGGCTTCTCCCAAAAGCTGCATTGCAAGTCTGAAATCCTCTTCAGGCATCGGAGAATCGAACAGAACCTTAGCTATCCGGCTGTCCTCGCCGTTGTCCCGCCCGTTTTCATCATAGACAAACACATAGCCGCCCGAACTGCACACCGCTCCGTCAAAGCCGTATTTCAAAATAGGGCTTGCCATCGAGACATTGCGCCCTGTACAGAGAAGAACCTTGTTTCCGTTCTTTTGCGCGGCGCGGACGGCTTCAAGTGCGCTCTGTGGAGGAGTGTTGCTTCCCGGCAAGGCAAGAGTTCCGTCTATATCCAAAAAAACAATTTTCCCCATAATTCACTCCTTACCCCGCTTCGGTGAGCATGTCATAATCCGGCATTCGAGCGAAAACAGAACCAGATGCAGCCGCTCATGATAATTATGCAGAAAACACATCGCGTCGCACAGCGTTTTCAAAAAAACGGAGCCGGAATAAACCAGCCCCGCACCACAGAACCCCTAAGTCTTGCAAGCCGCAATTCAACAGGCCAGCGAGGCGTCAATAGTTCTCAGCATTCACCTCGAAATAGCTCTGAGGATGGGCACAAACGGGACAGGTCTCCGGCGCTTTTGTGCCAACCACGATATGCCCGCAGTTCCGACACTCCCAGACCTTCACTTCGCTCTTTTCAAACACCGCCGCCGTCTCAACATTCTTCAAAAGTGCCCTGTAACGCTCCTCGTGATGCTTTTCAATCGCACCGACAAGGCGAAACTTCTCCGCAAGCTCTGGGAAACCCTCCGCCTCAGCCGTTTTTGCAAAACCCTCGTACATATCGGTCCACTCGTAATTCTCTCCATCCGCCGCTGCGGCAAGATTCTCCGCCGTGCTTCCGATTCCGGAGAGCTCCTTGAACCACATCTTGGCATGTTCCTTCTCGTTCTCAGCGGTTTTCAGGAACAGGGCTGAAATCTGCTCGTAGCCGTCCTTTTTTGCCCTCGACGCAAAGTATGTGTACTTATTCCTCGCCTGAGACTCTCCCGCAAACGCTGCCTCCAGGTTCTTCTCCGTCTGTGTTCCTGCATATTTATTTGCCATAATTCCTCCTCTGAAAGCCGGCGTACCGGAAAAACGCTTGGTCCTGCGTTTCATCCGACACCAGGCGGCTCCGACATAGTCCAAATCCGAACTAAACAAAACCGCATAGCGCGCGCTTCACCTGCCCCCGGCGGCTCCGCCATAGTCCGGATCCAAACAAGACAATCCGCATAGCGTGGATTTTTCACACCCCGCCGGCTCCACCATAGTCCGGATCCAAACAAGACAGTCCGCATTGCGTGCGTTTTTCCCGATCCCGCCGGCTCTGCCTCATTTAAACTTTATAAAATTCTATATTTTCAAACAGCGAATTTCAACGTATATCTATATCTCAGTATCTCAGTATCTCACTAATCCACTTCAAATTCCACACAGCGTAGGATTATACCTCACAGCGAGAAGACCCGCCGCACTACTATTGTTTTCCGTTTCCAAAATCCTCACAAAAAAGTGGCGCACTCAATGGATCCGTTATATCATTCAAATCATGATAACTGTTTACTGCTACGATAAATGCACAACATGCAAGAAAAGCCTCGCTTGGCTTGACGAACACGGATTCACCTACAAAAAAATCGACATAAAAGGCAACCGGCCATCCGAGGAGTTGCTACGAAGCCTCCATGCCAAATCCGGACTGCCTTTGAAACGATTCTTCAACACCAGCGGTCTTTTATACAAAGAACTAGAGCTCTCAAAACGCCTGCCGGAAATAAACGAAAATGAACAGTTCAGCCTCCTCGCGTCGGACGGAATGCTGATTAAACGTCCTCTGCTTTTCACGGAAAACAAAGCCTGGCCCGGGTTCAAAGAAGAAGAATGGGAGCGAATCCTCGCGGACGAGAAGTAGCGCACTAGCAGCGTTGGCGCGGCTTTGCGCATTCTCGTCGTCTGCGGCGGCTCCATGCGATTAGGAAGCTACACGTGTCGGATTCTGCCTGCAATTTCTCAACGCCTGCGGCTGTTATTTATCCATCCCTTGAATTGTTGGCTCGGCGGTAATACAAATCCTGCAATTTCTCAACGTCTGCGGTTGTTGCTGCTCCCACTCACAATCACAAGGAACCGCAAAAGCTGTCCGAGAGAAGATGCAAGAGCTGCCACATATGTCATTGCAGCCGCCGTCAGCACCTTTTTTGCCCCATCGTACTCGCTACTGTCCAATAAACCAAGAGTCTTGATTTGGTTCAGCGCACGGCGAGACGCATCAAGCTCCACCGGCAGAGTGACGAGCTGAAACAATGTGGACAAGCCAAAAAGCGCCACCCCGACGTAGGCAAGCATTGTAAAATAGTAGGAAACAGAAGAGAGCACAATGCCGAGAATTATCAGAGGAATCGCAAGCTTCGACCCGAAATTCGTGATCGGGATAATCGCCATGCGAAGCTTTATCATCGAATAACCCGTGGCATGCTGAATGGCGTGTCCGCACTCGTGACAAGCCACCCCTATCGCCGCGGTTGTGCTTTTGCCATAAACGCTGTCGGACAGCCGCACGACATTCGACGTTGGATCGTAGTGGTCTGTAAGCGATCCGGATATATGCTCAATCGACACACCCGAAAGCCCGTTCGCATCCAGCATCCTCCGGGCAATCTCTGCGCCGGTCTGCCTGCTGTGTGTATAAACCCCGCTGTAACGCTTGAATGTCGAATTCACCTTGCTGCTGGCCCACATCGCGAACAGCATGGGCGGCAGCACAAAAACCAAATATGTCCAATCAAGATACATAGCAAAACCTCGCAGTCTATATTTTTACAAAACCACAGAACCCGTCCCCGTACGCCGAATCACAACAACCTGCAAACAGGAAAGCGAACAGCGACAATTCCGCCCGTCGTGCGATCCTTAAGATGAATCACAGCGACCTGCAAAGAAGGAAAGCAAACAAGGCGGAGAAAATGCCCGACAGCAGGTTCACAATGTCATTATCGAGCCACGCAAGCCCGCGCACCAGCGGCCGCTTGTTCCCTGCGCTGTCTGTGTCCTCCTCCGTCAGGGCGTTCGCCTCGACGTCGTGATAAATCGCCTGGAAAGTCGCCCCAAGATATGAATCTATCACACAACCCGCAAACCCCGAAAGAGAGATAATCCAAAAAGAGAGCACTGGGAACTCTGTTCTGAAAAACAATACCCACAGAAGTGCTGTGGAAATGCTGCCCGCAAATCCTCCCGCAAAACCCAGAAGCGTCACTCCCCCGCTCATTCCGCGCGGCACTGGACGGAATGTTTTTATCGAGAACGGCGGACGGATCGACATGCGTCCGATCTCTCCCGCCCATGTGTCTGATGCGGCTTCCGCGAGCGATGAGCCGAACACAATCAGCGCCGCTCGACTGCCGGTGTTGTAGTAATACAACGCGGACAGAATTGCCATCATGGCATTCGCAAGCACCTGCATCATGTCGCGTGTGTTGCCCTTTTTTTCTTTCACGGTTCCGGGATCCGATTCGTCCGCATTCATGAATCCCGATGCAGTCCCTTTCCGTCCGAGATTGCCCACTGTGTGGTTTTTTGCGTAGCGATGGATCACATATGCGGAAGCATAAAAGAAAAGGAGCAGAAGGAAGCCAAAAGGCCCGGCGCACCAAAAAATCACAACCCCGGTAAAAAACGCGGCGACAGCCCCGCTTGCCGAAAGATGCCTTCGTTTATACTCGAGGACAGGAAACGGCAGCATCACGGCAAGAACAATCAAAGCCCTGAAAACCCACGAGAGAGAAAAAAAAGCATCACCTATCCGATACAACATATCCAGAATCTACCCCGCGGGAAAAATTCATGCAAGGAATGACCCGCAAATTTACACAACCCACAAAAATGTTCTCCTTCCTCCCAACCGAGACGGATCCGTTAAATCGCAAAACCGGTTCTCCCTGCATCCAGCACCGTCCCAGGACTATCCCGCGACTTCCAGCGGCGCACCCGCGCATTTCAAGGTAGTGCCGCACCCTCGGACGATTCTCCCGTGCATTTCAGCGCCGTCCCGCACCGTCCGGCGGCGTTCCCGAGCTTTCCTAGGCAGTGCCGCTCACTCCGGCAACTCTCCCGAGCATTTCAGCGCCGTGCCACACGTACGTGAAAACTCTTACAGTTCTCTCACCCCAGCACCGCACACAGCGCGTAAATCGCAAGCGGAACACTGATATTATCCAACCCAAACGGAGTATATGCCTCCGCCACCGTCGCAACGATTGCGACAAGCACTGCGCCCCAAACAGGAACACAGCGGAACAACAAAACAACCAAAAGCGTCACGGCAAACATGCACGCAGAACCGGCAACGGTCTTTTTTTTGTTGAAAGGAAATTCTCGTTTTCCGAGCATCATACCAATCGGTGCGGAAAACCCGTCCGCATATCCCATTCCGAGCAGCCCCGCTCCGAGACAATCCATCGAACCGAAGCCCGAGTCCTTCAGGAATAACATCAGCATTATTGAAATCGGAAAATACACCGTTCCCCAACTGCGGCGGCTCCCTGTTTTCAGCTCAACAAAATAATTCACAACCGCCATAAACGCCAGGATTCCAAAAGCCCAGGCTTCGCTTGTGAAAAACTCTCTGTAGATGAAGAACCAGTTGCTCACACCTATGTGGACAAACTTTCTGGCAATCTCCCGCCTGAATTCCGTAAGCGGCCGTCTTTTTTTTATCAACACCGCCACGCCACCGCAAAACCCGATGAGAAGAGTCGTATATATCAATCCAACAACATTGCTATTCATAATCGAATTCCGTCTCCCGTCACGCCGGCTTCATTGCCCTGAGCCGGTTCCTTCCCCTCCGCCGCCGCGCTGTTTTCCGCTGAATAGAGGCGCGTAGGCACTCTCTCTCGAATCCCTTACGTCGCAGGAAAGCTTTTCCCAAAGGCAAAGAATCCTGGCGCATAGGCGCTCTCCCCAGGCGCTCCTTTACGCACAGAACTTCTTCTCCCGTAGATAAAAAACCAAGCTAATAGGCGCTCAGAACCGTTCCGACATATTCCCGCTACCAGCTTCGGGAGCCGCCTCCGCCCATTCCTCCGCCGGAGAAACCACCTCCACCGCCACCCGAAGCAAGCCCTCCTATACTGTGACCTGCGTTCCGAGCCGCGGCGGCTGCGTTCACCGCATTCTGCATTCCTCTTGCCATCCCGGAGAGAACAGCAACATCAAACGCACCCATGCCGCTGTACCACTCAGGAGCCGGAACAGAAGCAAACCTGAACTTGTCCGCCCATTTTTTCTCCAACCCCAGAACTATTGCATAACACAAAACATGGTAATAGAACTCAGGATCATCGTCTATCAGGGCTTTCAGCTGATCCATTTCGACCTTATCTATGAAATCCCTGAATCCCGCCACCTCGTCCGTGATTCGCCTGCCATACGCGCTCTTCTTGGAAATAAACTTCGACACGAACATTATCCCAGCGGAGAGAGCCGTACAGCAAATAAGGAACCGGTAATCAACAAAGGAAAAGAAAAGTCCGAACAATCCCGCGGCAGCGGCATACGGCGCGACGCAAAGAACAGCCATAAAAACGCTTCCCCTATGCGCTTCCAGAAGCCTGACTGCATTGCCAATCAGAACGGACGACACTATTGTGGTGAACACGGAAACGTATCCCGCAAAAATCATCAAACCCAGGTCGTAGTTGTAAACGGAAGTGAAAACAGAGAACAACAGAAGCGGCACAGCGGAAACAACGGTGTAAAACTTAGATCGGGTTGTACTTTTCTCCTCAGTCAAAGCACGTTTCCCCGTAAAATAGCCCGCAACATACTGCTTACAGCTGTTTATTGTGCCGGAAATCGAGACCAACGCTGTTTTTGACAGGTCCGCGATCTCTCCGTCTCCCGTCTTGTTGAAAATCCCGTTAAACAGAGCCTCCTCGGCAATCTCGGCTCCGTCCAGCTTCGATACGAGCTTCACCGCCCTGTAAATACCCTTCTCAGTCTCCTCTATGCGGATAAAACCCTTATCCGCCCAGTAAAAAAGCATCGCAGACAAATCCCTGCCGCCGACAGCTCCGTCGTTTATATAGCCGACATACATCGGAGAAAGCCCGTCTGGCGGAGTGAAGCGGGCTGTGACAACAGCAGGCTCGTCCACGCCGAACCGTCTCCACGCAACAAGAGACAAGAAAAGCAGGAAAAAACCCGTCCCGCAAATAGCGGCTTTTACCACGGCAGACCTGTCCACAACCCTGAAATACCCCTCCGGCAAATCAAGGCGGATCGTCACACCCTCGCCGATTGCAAAAGAAAATGCAGACCCGGATACCACAAGGAAATCGACGCCGTCGATTGTCTGAATCTGAGACGAATAATCAACGAACTGGGCCCTGTCGCCGTATAGACCGCGGAAAAGAGTGATCCCAACTTCCCCGGCGGAAATCCCGTTCAGGGGAATGAACACATTGAAGTCAAAGCGCTCCACCGGCGCCTCGTTCTCCGTTCCCAGTAGATTGAACAGGAAAACATCGCCCTCTCCACCTTCAACCGGGATCTTTCCCGTGTTGTAGTTGTAACTCAGGGAATATTCCTGGTCCCCGCTCACCAACTCGTCCTCGTCTCCAATCCGGATTACCTTGAATCCGTCTTCAACCCGGTCATCATGCGGCTCTGAGCACTCTACCTCGGACACACGTGCGCGAACATCGGCAAATTTCAGCGGAATGAAGCGCTCAATTCCATGAGAAGGGTACTCAAAACGCGCCACAAAATTCTCTTCGACACGATGGCGGGCCCCGATGTCCACAGTGACATCCGTGCGATAATACGGATAGCTCAAAGAGAAAACATTCCCCGCACAAAGCAGAACGAGAAAAAAAGCAAAAAGCCTCTTCATATCAAACAAACCGCGCAAACTGCCCCGCCGCGATCAGGTCTCGTGAGCCCCTTCCGGAGTCGGCGTAGCGCAGAACATGTTATCCGCGCCGCTATGCAAGCCCCAACCTGTGATCCTCTTCCGGCGGCATAACGGAAAGCCTTACCCCTCCGCCCCGCTTCGAAAAACAAAAGACTCAGTCGAACGACACCCTCACGTTCTGCCTCTCTTCCGCGGTATTCTCCAGATATGTCATCTTCTGGAACTTGCCGCCGAATATTCCTGCGATAAGAGAGCCCGGAAAAACCTCGATTGCCGTATTGAATGTCTTGACAACAGCATTGTAATACTTCCGCGCCTGCAGGATCTCCTTCTCCAGCCGGGACAGCTCTCCCTGCAGATTCTCGAAATTCTTGTTCGCCTTCAGCTCCGGATACGACTCCGACACAGCGAACAGTGTTTTTAGGGTTCCCTCCAAAGTCCGGTCCGCTCTGTCCCGCTCGGCAACCCCTTTTGCCCCGATTGCCATATTACGCGCCTGAATCACAGCAGAGAGAGTTTTTTCCTCGTGCTTCGCATACCCTTTGACCGTCTCGACGAGGTTCGGAATCAAGTCGTACCTCTGTTTCAAGTGCGCATCCAGCTGGGCATACGCCTCGTCCCCATTGTTCTTAAGCTTTACGAAGCTGTTATATTTGCCAATGACAAAAAGAATCAGCACCACAAGTACCGCCGCGATGATTATTGCCGTCATGAAGCCCTCCTTTTATCTTTCCGGAAGTGAACCCGGATATAAAAATTCGCTTGACATCTGTCAATTTACATGAATAAACATCAAGTGTCAAGCGAATTCCGCGCAGTTACACAAAAATAATATAGTCAGTGGCCGGCAGATTTCATGCTCCCGCATCTGTCAGACCATCTCCTGCCTTTCAAGGCAGGATTTCGGCAAATCGGGACATCCACGCCGAGTCCCGTCTCCCGAGCAGCTTTGTCAAAGCAGGATTTCTGCAAACGCCGCGAGATTCTCGTCCCCTTCGCAGCCGGAGAGAACCTTCTTTGCAAGAATCTTGCCCAACTGCACACCTTCCTGATCAAAGCTGTTGAGGTTCCAGATAAAGCCCTGGAACATGACCTTGTTCTCGAAATGAGCAAGAATCTGACCAAGACTGAAGGCATTCAGCCTGTCGCAGGCGATGAGCGACGACGGACGCCCCCCTTCAAAATGCTTGTTCGGATCATCCGCGTTCGCCCTGCCCTTGGCAAAGGCGACAATCTGCGCCACAAGGTTCGCATTCAACTTCTGCCGGGAGGTGCTTCCCTCAACGGTGGCATCAAGACTCCCCTGGTTCTCGCGGAACCCCATGAACTGAAGCGGTACAATGTCCGTTCCCTGGTGGAGAAGCTGATAGAAAGAATGCTGACCGTTCGTACCAGGCTCACCGAAAATCACAGGACCGGTCTTGTAGGAAATTCTCTCACCAAAGCGGTTCACACTCTTCCCGTTGCTCTCCATATCAAGCTGCTGGAAGTGCGCCGGAAGACGATTCAGACTCTGCGAATAGGGTAGTATTGCAGTGTACGGATAGCCCAGTACATTCCTGAGGTAAACACCGATGAGAGCGTCCATCAATGCCGGGTTCTTCGTGATATCGGACTGGAGGGCGGTCATGTCTGCCGCGTGGGCTCCGTCGAGCAGCTCCCTGAAGATCTCGTAGCCGTAGGTCAGGGACAGAATCACACCTCCCACCGCGCTGCATGAGGAATATCTACCGCCGATGTAGTCATCCATAAAGAACACCTGGAGGATTCCCTCCTCACGGGCAAGCGGGCTCGTCTCGGACGTGACAGCCACCATGTGAGCCTTCGGATTGGTTATTCCCTTGTCTCGCAGAACCTTGAACACCAAGTCGCGGTTTGTGAGCGTCTCCAGCGTGGTACCGCTCTTGGACACAAGAATGAACAGCGTCTCCTCAAGGTTAAGCCCTTCCAGCACTCCGGCAGCATCGTCCGGGTCCACGTTAGAGATAAACCGCGCATCCAATTTCTCCACCGGGAGCAAATTAAGAGCATAGCACAGAGCGCGGGGACCGAGGTCTGAGCCCCCGATTCCAATCTGCACCACATGTCTGAAAGCCCGCCCTGTGGAGCCTTTCACCGCGCCCGAGCGTACATCCTGGGAGAACTTCTCAATTTTCGCGAGCTCAGCCTTATAAAATTCGCTCTTGTCGCGCGGCACTGTGTCAACACATTCGCCGCGATTCAGCTGGTGAAGCACCATGCGCTTCTCGCCCGTGTTCATAACCTCTCCGGAAAGGAGAGCCTTATACTTGTCGATGACTTCCGCCTCATCGGCAAGAGCCTGCAGAGCCTCCACTGTCTCGTCCGAGACTGGCATGCAGGCGTAGTTATAGACAAAACCCTTTGCTCCGCGGACATTGCATTTTCTTATCCTTTCAGCATTTAAACCCTTCACGTCATAGAGCGCGCACGCATTCAGCGCACCAGTCGACACGAGCCTGTCAAAATTCCTATACTCCATCAAAAACCTCCTCGGAGCCGCCAGCGCATCATGCGAGACCCAAGCATTCTCCGATTTTACTTTAGCACACGCATGCGGTGTTTTCAAATTTAAATTTCGTCTTTCCGCACCGCCCTCAACATCGCCATTTTTCACCATCGTGCAAACGATTCGGCCGCTCATCCCGCCTTGTCCGCCCTTGTCTCGACCGTCTGCATCGTGTAATATAGATTCATGAAAAAATATATCTACGTAGATTATGAGAATATGAGCAACCTGAAAGATTTTCCCAGGATTCCCGATGGAAAGTATTTCTTCTTCATAGGCGCTAAGCAAAGCACAATCCCAAAAAGCCTCGTTTTCGCCAGCAACAGCACGCAAACACAATGGATAGAGATCGCCTCATCAGGGAAGAACGCGCTGGACTTCCACATCGCCTACCAGATTGCCAAGCATGACGACGAAAAGAATGCGCTACACTACATCCTCTCAAAAGACAAAGGGTTTGACCCGCTGATTTCTTCAATCAACAAGCAGAAAAATGCAAAAATTGTACGCAGAATAGTGAGCCTGGACGACTTCCTGATGGAATTGGGCGACGCCGACATGTCGGACAACGCCACAGCGGGCAGCGCGGGCGCTCTTTCTGCCTCCGGACAAAACGAAGGCTCTTCCGACAACGCGGCAAAAAAAACAAAGAAACGCCCCGCTTCGCCTAGGGAAAGGTACGACAAGGAGAAATTCGACCGGGTGTTGAAGAACCTCACCGGAATTGCAAAAAGCGCCCGTCCAAAAAGCGAAAAGACTTTGAAATCCCATATCCTCACCTTCGCGACAGGCGAAAACTGGACGGATTCGGACGTACAAGCCATCGTGAACGAGCTTTACCGCGAGGGCATCATAAGCAAGGGCGCGGGAAGCCGAATATCCTACTCGAAATAGAGGAGGACAACACGGTTCATGACACTGTGGCGAGTTTACAAAACCTAAAATCGCCGCGGAGTCGGGTCAGCACACCTCGACCGCAGCGTCAAAGCCTTGCTCGCCAGCGCTGCATCGGGCGAACCGCGACACACGAGTCACATCGGGCGAACCGTGTCCACCCAAGCTGCAGCGTCAAAGCCTTGCTCGCCAGCGTTGCACCGTCCGAACCGCAACAGATTGAGTCACATCGGGCGACTCACAGAAACCGAAAAGGAGCGTAAAATGACAAGAGACCCACTGCAGACTGAAGCCCGGATCCCGGGTAACCGGAACTCCAAGCCCGCCGTGACTGAATATTTCGCTCCGACTCACATCTACTTCGGGCGTGGCGCGGAAGACCTTGTGGGAGAGGTCCTGAAAGAAAACGGAGCCAAAAAAATCCTCCTCCACTACGGTGGCTCCTCAGCAGAAAAGAGCGGGCTGCTGGACAAGGTAAGAGGCCGCCTCGACGCGGTCGACATCGAATATACAGAACTCGGAGGCGTCCAACCGAACCCCAGGCTTTCCCTGGCGCGGCGCGGAATCTCCATCTGCAAGGAGAAGAACATCGACTTCATTCTTGCCGTAGGGGGAGGCTCTGTCCTGGACAGCGCAAAATGTATTGCATACGGCGCCGTATACAGCGGCGATGTCTGGGACTTCTACAAGGGGCTTTTGAAACCCTCCGCCCGGCTTCCGATGGGTTCTATCCTCACCCTTGCCGCAACAGGCAGCGAGATGAGCGACTCCAGCGTAATGACAAACGACGAAGTCTCCCCTGCCGACAAGTTCGGCTGCAACAGCAACCTGGGACGCCCCGCCTTCGCGCTTCTGAACCCGGAACTGACATTCTCCGTTCCGGCTTACCAGACAGGCAGCGGCAGCGCAGACATCATCATGCACACCCTGGAACGTTTCTTCTACAAAGGTCCCGTTTTGGATCTCACAGACGAGCTCTCCGCTGCCCTCATCAGACGCGTTGCAGACAGCACGCACAAAGCCCTGGAAAAGCCCGATGACTATGAGGCGCGCGCAAACCTCATGTGGGCGGCGTCGCTCTCCCACAACGGAATGTTCAACATGGGTCACAACACAATAGGAGACTGGGCGTGCCACCGGCTGGAACATGAGCTCTCCGCCCTCTTCGACGTTGCCCACGGCGCAGGACTTGCCGCAATATGGTCGAGCTGGGCGAGGTATGTAATGAACGAAAACCCTGGTCGCTTCGCACGGCTGGGAGATCTGCTTTTCGGCAAAGAGGAAGAAAGAGCCCGCTCCGAAGCAGACATCCGCGCAAAGGCCACTGAAACAATAGACCGCATTGAGAAGATTTTTGAAAGCTTCAAAATGCCCGTCAGAATCTCGGGCCTCGACATCGACGCCACAGACGAAGTATGCAGAACCCTTGCTGAAAAAGCATCTCTGAACGGCAGAAAAACCCTCGGAAACTTCAAA
>CAMKPI010000002.1 GCA_946414625.1 uncultured Spirochaetaceae bacterium
AAGGTTGCATGAAGAACAATGACTTATGAAATTGCGAACTTTACTTGACGCTAGCAGCCAAAAAAATGGGGAATTATTATTTACCGGTTACCGAGGGGAAAGTTTTGTAGGTAAAAAGTGGGTTTTCAGATAGAATCAGTGTATAATTGTTTAAGATAATGTGAGATAATTAGCACGGAGAACAGCGAGGGTTGTATGAAAAAGTTCATTTTGTTTTTATTTGTTATATGCGTGGGCTTCTGCCTACTGGGATGCAGAAGCATGGAAAATGGCGGTTTTGAGGCGGGATCGACGGGCGGCATTTCTGCTAGCAGACAGGAAAGTGACATAAATTGCAAGCCTGTGTTACCTGAAAATGACGATCATGGTACATCTGCGAGTTATGAGAAAGAATCCGACATATCCAGCGAACCTGTGTTTCCTAAAAATGACGCCCATGGCACATCTGCGAGTTATTGGAAAAAAAGTGGCACAGCTGGTGAGCCTGCCCCCAACCAGAACGCTTCGGATGATGGTTCGTTTGAATATCAAACAGGGTATGGATATGCCCTGAACAAGAACTACAGGGAGGCGCTTAACTGGTACTCTACTGCGGCGGAAAAGGGCAATACTGACGCTTTGTTTGAGTTAGGCTACATGTATTACAGCGGAAAAGGCGTACAACTCAACTACGCAAAGGCTTACGAATATTTCTGCAAAGCAGCATCACAGGGAAGTGTAAGAGCAAAAGATTACGTTGAGTATATGCAGAAAAACGGTTTATAGAGGGACTTTTCTTGAAAACCTGTACCGGTCATTCCGGCAAAGCCGGATGACCGGTTCAACATTGCAACAAGCGTTTGACTTAATCCGCACGTCGCAGCCGAAACGCCCGGCTACGGCTAGGGGAGTTAAATCAATCCCAAATCGCTCAAAATCCAGTCAACGACATTTCCGGCAAAACTCTCAAAAGCGTAGAAATTCCAGTATGACCACTGCATATAGTCCGTCACGCCATCATCAAAAACAATGTGCTTCAAACAGATATAACCTTCATCATCCAGAAAAACTGTGCCCATAACATAGTAATCAATATATGAATTATACTTGTTTATAGCTTCAAGAGCCTCGGTGCGTTTTGAAGAAGGAACCGGCTCGCAGCAATAATAATACATTTCCAGCTCATTTGGATAAAAATCAAGTATTGCCTCGTCAAAGTTAGAATATTCAAAATAAACCGAATGAACATCATTTTTTGAATTATAAGTAAAACCGATTTCATCCAGAGTATCGACTTGCTTTACATACTCATCAGGAGAAAAACCGCCCGCATACATAGAAATAAAATTAATGACCCTTTCGTCTGTCACTTTATCGTAAGGAATGACCTTTTCCGAGCTTTTACTATCCGAATTGGAATCAGAGACGGACTCCGCACCCGCAGCAAAAACCGCAGTAAGCACAAATGCAAAAATCAATAGAACAGTCAACAACTTTTTCATAAAACACCCCTTTTTGAGCCACTTCAAACAAAAACTAAAATTTTGTTTTTTCAATCGTATTTATGGTATTATTACACTGCAAAATCAACAAAAAAATCAACAAAATAATCTGAGGAGTTCTCATGAAAAAAGATCACATCTATTATCTAGAAAGAGCTATTGAAGTGTCTAAAAAATCTAGAAGTCACGGGAACACTCCTTTTGGAGCGATTTTGGTTGACGCTGACGGCAATATACTCTTAGAACAGGAAAATATTGAAATTTCCACACATAAATGTACCGGCCATGCTGAAACCGCGCTTGCGGAGGCGGCTTCTCAAAAATACAGCAAGGATTTTCTTTGGAATTGCACGCTCTATACCTCGGCGGAACCGTGCGCTATGTGCTCAGGAGCGATTTACTGGGCAAATATCGGTCATGTAGTGTACGCAATGACGGAAAAACGGCTCCTTGAACTCACGGGAAGCAACGAGCAGAACCCTACTTTCAGTCTGCCTTGCAGAGATGTTTTCTCACACGGACAAAAGGACATTAAAGTTACGGGTCCTTTCCCGGAACTGGAGGAAAAAGCGGCAGCAGTCCACAAAGGGTATTGGAAATAGTAATTCTATTTAAAACAGGGAGCTGTTGTAAAACGACTTTTACAACAGCTCTTTTACATAAAATTACAGGATAACTTTCAAAAATAAGATTTCTGTAAGTTGTGAAATATAATTCTCCACTTTTAGGGAATAGAAATGGTTTCAAGCGGGCTGTATAATAAAAATTGCAAGCAAAACAGGAGGAATGAAACCATATGAGCATAATAACAGAAAAGCGGAGAAAAACAAACAGCTGTTTTGGATATAATGAGAGATTATTTCTTGAAGGGTATTTATCAGGCAGGAGAGGGTTTGAGAAAATAACCAAAAGGAAAAGGCTGGCTGAGATTTTCGGATGTGACAGGAAAACGATTTACGATGAAATAAAGCGCGGCTTGGTGGAGCATTTAAGAAGTGATTTAAGCATAGTGACAGAATACAATGCCGATTTTGCTCAAAAGAAGGCGGATTACGAAAACACCGCCAGGGGGAGGGATTTAAAGATAGGGAAAGACACGCGTCTGTGTGAGATATTGAAGAACAAGATAAAAAAGGAAAAGCAAAGCCCTTATGCGGTAATTGCGGAATTTAACATAAAGGGCTGGCAGACAGAAACGAGATTCTGTGAAAAGACGTTATACAACTGGATAAATAAAGGAGTCATTCCGGATATAGCGAACACAGACCTGCCGAATAAAGGAATCAAATACAAGGAAAAGGGTTCCAAGAGGAGACACAGCCGCGCTGAATGCGCTAGGCGCAGCATAGATTACAGACCGGAGGAAGCGGAAGACAGACGGCGGTTCGGACACTGGGAAGCGGACACTGTAAAGGGAGGGAAGGACACACCTCCGGATTGTCTGTTCACAATGACGGAAAGGAAGACAAGGAATGAGAAAGCCGTGAAGATACCGAATGCGAAGGCGGAAAGCGCAGTGGCTTATCTGGACAGGCTGGAAAGGGAGATGGGAAACGAAGCGTTCCGGAAGACCTTTAAAACAATAACCTATGACGGCGGAAGAGTTTATGGATTTGAAAGGCATGGAGACAAGCTGCATAGACGGGAAGCCTAGAACAAAGGTGTTTTTCGTGCATCCGTATACGGCATGCGAGAGAGGGACAAATGAGAACCACGACAGGATGCTGCGGCGGTTCTTCCCTCAAGGGCGAGCGTGAACGGCCTCTTCTTCGCTGAATCCGTTGCCCGGTTCGCATGGAGATTTTCTGCCGCAGCTTATGAGTCCCGTATGGACAAGTCTATTCTTTGAGGCATTGTGGCTGTTGTGGTGTTGTGGCTGTTGTTAAAACCCCTCGTTCCATGGTAACATAGTCGGGTGGACAATCTGAGACCAGAATCGGAAAAAGATGTTGAAAGCCTCGTTGCCATCGGCAGATCGGTGCGGTTTTTGATTCATGAAATCAAGAATCCTCTCACCGCTATTTCCTTTCGGTGTGAGATGCTCCGGGACGAAGCGGCGCGTCTTGCGGAAGGAGAGCCCGGACATGGAAAGAACAGTTCCGGCGGCTCGGATGGGGACGCTTTTTCCGAGATAAATACGCTGATAGAATCTATAGAAGAGGATGTAGAGCGTATAAACGGTCTTTGTGGGCATGTGGGAAGCTTTTTCTCCGATCCGGTGGGCAGTTCTGATGTCCTGGATCTCGTTTCGTTTTTGACGTCTGTTGCCGCTTCTTTTGGGAACAATGTTTCCGTTGAAATCAACGTCCGGCGGGCTCGAGTGGTGTTTGACAGGGAAAAACTCCGCTCGGTGCTGGAAAACCTCATAAAAAACGCGCTTGAAAGTGCGGAGGCTGCCGGAAGGGACAAAAAAGAAAAGGCTGAGGTCTGTCTTTCGGAAAGAGATGGATTCTATGTTATCGATATTCGCGACAGGGGCGCCGGAGTGAGTCCTGATGTTCGCGAACGGATGTTCGAGCCGTTCTATACGACCAAAACTCAGGGCTCGGGCATCGGACTATTTCTGTCAAAAAGATTTCTTGAAGCCCGGGGCGGGCGAATTTCAATTGAAAACAGACCTGGCGGCGGGGCTGTCTGCACAGTGGTTCTCTGCAAGGCGTGATGCGATATCAGACAGGTTTTCAATGCCTGGCTACCACCGGGCTGCTGCATCTGGTTGTCCGTTTCTGAGTCCGAAAAGGCTTCGGGAACGCCGTCGGGAGGTGAATATGCAGGAAGACATTTGCCGATCATGGTGCGGCGGAGATCCTCTTTTGGAAGAATACCACGACCGCGAATGGTGCAAGATTCACCACGACGACCGATTCCAGTTCGAGATGCTCTGCCTTGAAGGTGCGAGCACAGGGTTGTCCTGGAAGATCATCCTTCACAAACGGGCAGCGTACAGAGCGGCTTTTCATGATTTCGACATTGCTGCCTGTGCGGAAATGCCGGATAGCGAGCTGGAAGAGATTCTGTCCAGTGAGTCTGATTTTTGTGTTGTCAGGAACCGCTCCAAGGTCTACAGCGTCAGAAGGAATGCCCGGGTGGTGAAGTCGATACAGGCGGAGTTCGGCTCGTTTGACGCATATCTTTGGAACTTCGCCGGGCATGGACAGATAGACGGCTCATGGCTTTGCTTGAGTGATGTTCCTGTTTCAAACGATGTTTCGCGCCGGATGAGCCGGGACATGAAAAGGCGGGGCATGGCCTATGTTGGCGAAACAATCACATATTCTTTTATGCAGTCTATTGGAATTGTGAACGACCATCTTGCAGGCTGCAGATTCAGATAAATTATTCCAAGCCTGATGATCATTGGGCTCGCATGTATAAAAAATCAAGAGTTCTGAGATAAATGTGTTCGTACCGCTGGACGGGATGATGGCGCGCCTCATGCAAAAAGCATGAGTCTTGAGGCTGCCTCTAGAGACGCGATTGCGGAGTCGTATCCGGTAGCCCGCGGGGACGGAACAAGGCGGAGTTCCATGAGGAGAGTGGAGGAACGTGGAGGAGCATGCGGCGCTTACCGGAACGCGGGGTAGAGCATCACCGATTACCGTTGACGTTTATTTTGGTGGTGCTTATGTGCTTACCGGAACGCGGGGTAGAGCATCATGCCTGGGATTACCGTGACCGCGCATAGGCAGAGGGACGGAAGAATTCCGTGTTTTAGGAGCTCCCGCATTCCCCAGCCGGTCTCCTGAGTGAGCATCGGAACCAGTGTTGTGGAGGCAGGAGTGAGCAGTGTGCACATAGATCCGATGTAGCACATCTGGACAAGTCCCCGGGGATCCGCGCCTAAGCGGAAACATGTAGACAGGACGATGGGAATGAGGATTCGTCCAACCGCCCGGTTGTAGACAAGGGATGAAAGAATGAGAGCCGCGAAAAAGAACGAAGCTCCCAGTATGAAGCTGTTTTGATTTCCTGCGAGTGCGGCGAACACGATATCTCCGATTTTTCCGGCAACCCCTGATGCCACGAGAGCCTTTCCCATCGCGGTTGAGGAAGCGTAGATTATTATCACGTTCATGTTCAGCGCAAGAAGCGCTTCTTTTTCGGTGAGCACTTTCAGGCATACGAGGGCGCATGCCGCGGCACAAGGGATCACCCAGGTGTCAAGCGTGGAGGGACGAGCGACAAGGGAGACCACGGCGATGAAGAAAAGAATCATCACCGATGCGTCCTGGAACTTCGTCAGATTGGACGCTTTAGGTGCTGTTTGCGGAGGCACTGTATTGTCCCTGCAGGAGACCGGCGCCAAGGCGGCGGTTTTTTTTGCTGAATCTTTTGACGCTGATATTCCTGCTGAATCCGTTGGAGCGGGAACGTCCAGCGAGAAATCCGTCGAAACTGAATCCGAGGAGACCGGATCCGCGGAGGCAGAATCTACCGATACGAAAACAGCCCAAAGAATCGCGAAAACTGCAGCCGGCAGCTTCAGAATCATTTCTGTGAACGGAGTGTTCAGAAATCCCTCGATGCCGTAATATGCCTGCATCGTGTTGTTTTCTATGTAGTTCGCGGCATAGGGGCCTATTGGAGTGAGCGTGAACGCACCGGAAGTGACAACAAGAGCCGTGCCGTGGAGCATTTTATCGTATCTGATGCCGATCTTTTTGCATTGACTGGAGATAATAGGACAAATCAGGGCAAAGACCGCGGTAGTAGTCGGGATGAACTGGGACAGAGTAAACGCGGCAAGCGCGTAAGAAGCGGCAAGGGCACGGGGTTTTTTTGCTGCGATGCGGCCGGCTTTGCCCGATAGTCGGGAGAGGAACGAGGTTTTCGAGAAGGCGGCGGAGATGACGAACATGCTCGCCATCGTGAGTGTTGTGTTGTTGCAGATGCTTCCTGCCGCGTCGGAAGCGGAGATGCAGCCGCAAGAGATAAGTGCCAGCATCGAGGCAAGAGCCACGGCACCCATCGGGAAACGATTCAGGACATAGAGGGCAATTGTCGCTGTAAAAATTATCAAGACCACCGTCACGCAAGCATTATGGCGGTTTTCTGACTGTTTTTGAAGTGTTTCGGGATTCGGCTTCTTGGTTTCGGGTTTTGGTGTCTTGGTTCCTGGTGTTTTGGCATCCGGTGTATCGGCTTCTTGTGGTGGTTTCCGGTGTTTTGGTGTCTCGGCTTGTGGTGTTTCAGTTTTTCTGTGCGGTTGTTTTGGGTCGTTTTTGAAGTGTTTTGGTTTCCGGTGTTTCGGCTTCTCGGCTTGTGGTGGTTCAGTTTTTCTGCGCGGTTGTTTTTTGGTCGTTTTTGAAGTGTTTTGGTTTCTGGCGTCTTCGGTTCCGTTGTTATGGTTTCCGGAGTCTTGGTTTCTGTTGTTTTGGCATCCGGCGTTTCGGCTTCTCGGCTTGTGGTGGTTTGGTTCCTGGCGCGGCGACTTCGGGTATCTCGGCTTCTGGTGTTTTGGGTTCCGCCGCGGCGTTTTCCGGCATGGCGACTTCCGGAATGAATCGAGAGGTTTTGATTCTGACAATTTTTATCCTGATTTTAATGCTGCTAAATGCAGCGTTTTGATTTCGAGCCTCTGATTCCTGCCTTTGGCTCCCTTCCTTGACCTCGCGACTGTCTTTGATCCGCGCCCTTAGCCCAGATCTCGTCTGACCCCGAGCCTTTGACCTTGACCGCCTCTGACCTCGTGCTTTTGACTCAGATCGCCTCTGACCCCGCGCTTTTGATAAAGAAGTCCAAATGACAGGGACCGGTCTATCGGGACGATTGCTCTTGATTCGGCGCCCCCATGAAGACTGCAGCGTAGATCAAACGATTTGGCGATTAAATGAAGGCTATGCGGCGCGAGGCTCTGTGCGGAAACCGATGGATCATTGTTGGTCGGGATTTGCCTGTAAACATGACCTTCCGGGAGAGACGATGCGGGGAATCCGGGTTGATTTTAACGCGGGATTTGCCTGTAAACATGCTCTTTTGGTAGACGATGCAGGGAAACCGGGTTGAATTCGGCGTGAAATTAACCTGTAAACATGCCCTTCCGGGAGAGACAGCGCAGGGAATCCGGGTTGATTTTAACGCGGGATTTGCCTGTAAGTGCGCCCTGTAAATGTTTCATGTAAGTATGCACAGTTAAAGAAATACGGACAATTTGCCAGTCAGGAAAACTGTCGCCATCACGCGTCGCCGGCTGAAATTTATTTATTGTTAAAGCCTGCATTTTGTGATAAGATTCGCATGGAGTACTGCATGGTTCCGCATTGGGCATGGCTCCTGTTTTGCGCTGGATGTTTGCAAACCAAGTCGTGTCGGCGGAGACCTTAGTGCGCCGGCAAGGCGATTTTGCTTCGACTTTGTCCGCTATGCAGGCTTCGATGGGGATTCAGGAATAATTCCTGCGACACGACCCTCCGGCGTGACCGGAAGATTTCCCGGGTCATCCCTAGATCCATATCAAGAGGCGTTGCCCATGAGAAGAGTTTGCTTAGTGTTTTTGATTTTCGTCCTGATAGCGTCCGGCGCAATGGCGGCATCGTCTTATACCGTTACAAAGGTGCCGCGACCGGGCGAAGCGGTTCCGACATCTCTGACGGATGCTTCGGGGGCTCTTTTGAGCGGGCTTCAGGAATCAGGCAGCGCGGCGAGGGAAGCCTTGGCTGACAATGCGGCTCAGGTTGCGTCTGGAGCCAATGAGGCAGTCCAGGGCGGCCAGAGAGTGATGACGGAAGCGCAGCGCAAGGCTTACGAGACATCCCAGCAGATTGTTCAGAACGCCAGGACAGCCGCGGAGAATGCCGAGACTGCGGCGCGCGAAGCGGCGCAGGCGGCGGACGATTCCGCAAGAAGAGCCACAGCGGCGGCAGGAGACAGCGCAGAGAACGTTCTTGCCCGCGCACAGGCAGAGGCGGATCGGATAATCGCGGATGCGCGGAGCCAGGCTCGGGATATCACGATGAACGCTTACAACGAGACGGAGAGCCTCGTGAATGGGATGTACGACGCCCAGCATGCAAGGGTTGATGACACTGGACTTATGCCCGGAGGCAACGCTTCGTATTATCTGGATCCCTCAGACCGAGTGCAGTATGCTCATCAGACAGTGGAATATACAACAAGGGAGCTGCCCTGGATTGTGGTCGAGGACGTCAAGATTCCGACAACAAATACCGACAATTTGAACCGGTACGATTCTTCCGACCCCAACCAGAACGGCGAGAATGCCTTGAAGGCTCTTGAAGCGGCATACAACGAAGCCAAGAAGGCTTACGACAACACCCAGAACGTGGCACAGAGATATGTTGCTGAGGATGCAAAGACGCAAAGCAGCGTGAATGGCGGAATACGCACGCAGGATGGTCAGGTTCTTTCCGCAGAGGAGTACGGAGCCGATGAGGCGCTCCGGAAAATCGAGGAAGAGCGCCGCGCCCTGGAGAAGGCACGCGCCGAATTCCAGGAGGCAAGAGAGGCGGCGGCTCAGAACGCGTCCGGTGCTTCCTCGGCTGCCGGAAACGCGGTCGGAAATTTGCAGGACGCCCCGGTGACGCTTCCAAAGTATGCCTCGATCAATCCGATGACAGGTCGCCTCTCTTTCTCTGTGGATGAATTCCCCGGAGACGCCGAGTTTCTTGCGCAGCAGGGAGAGGACGGGATTGGTACTATCTCTGTTGGAGCGGGCACGGACGGCGACACGGTAGGTGGCGGAATCACCATCGGAGATCCGCACGAGAGAGTCTTGCCGAACCAGGGTGCCGCGGGCACGTCCGCGACGGCAATTGCGCCGAATGCCGCTAATCCGGAAGCCGTTTCGGGTCTTCCAGGCGCGTCGACCGGAACTGATGCCGCCGGCTTAGCTCTCGGTGAGGGGGAGAATCCCGGTGCTCTTTCAGCCTCCGCTAAAGAGGGCATCCCGGCAGGGGCTCAGAGTGCTTCCGGCAGAATCTCTTCCGGTTCCAACGGCGCTTTCCGCGTTGGAGTGAACGTCGGCTACGCGATTCACAACGGAAAATATGAGAACGGCGACGGAAACGAAGTGGAGATGAATTCCGATTTTATCTCGTTTGCTGTCACGATGGGATATCGTCTGAAAGCGCCTGTTGAGATCTTTGGAAATTTCCGTATGGGCTTCCCCGAAACAATGGAACTGGACGGTGTGACGCATGATTCGGACACCCAGTGGAGCGGCAAGAAATCCTCCACGATGACCGACTTCGAACGGTCCCGAAGCTTCTATGCCTTCAACATCGGCGCGGCATATATTTTCGATCTCGATGATTTCTCGATTCTCGCGGGCGCAGGATTCCATTTCGACACGCTCAACTGGTCGGAAGAGCATAAATCAACCGAGATTTCCAAAATCAGGAAGATGGAGTATACCTTCCAGAACTATGGCGTGGATCTTCATTTCGAGGGGCGCTACATGTTCTCTGACAGCGCGTTCATATCCGTGATGGTTGAGCCGTCGGTCACATTCAGCTCCCGCTACAAACGCGAATACCGCGAGGGTGGAGCCAAGGTGGATACGGTTGAGGACTTTGAGAAAGACGCCGGTAAGACCAATATCGACTGGTATTTCGGAGTCGGCGCCACGTTCAGGTTCTGATGACGTGTTTTTGCTGCGAAGAGTCGCTGCGATTTGATTATTTGCATGCCGCATAAGCATTGCGGCATTGTTTACAGAAGGCTTCGGTCCGTTTCCGGACGCAGACATTTCCTGTTCGGACGGTCGAACCTTCATCGCCCTGAATGAATTTTATGCTGAGCGTCTGGACTGTTTTTTTGCAGAACCCGCTTTGTGTAATTTGTAGTTCAGGGTGTTTTTTTGTAAAGAACCGGGATTCTTAGGCCACCTAAGCGGGGAAATTCTGAATGATTCAATTTAGCAAGCCCACTCTGAAGCGGGCTGACATGTACAATGTTCTGGAGACAATGGTTCGGGAGCGCATAGGCCCGGGAGAATGCGAAGAGGAGTTCTCCGCTCTTTTCGCTTCTTCCACGGGATGCAAGTCCGCTCTGACGTTTCGCACATACCCCGACGCGATAGAACGCGCCTTACTTTTCTTGGGGGTACGCGCAGGAAGCCGTGTGGCTCTGTCTGTTCTCGCTCCCGAAGTATATCTCGATGTGTTTGCGAGGATCGGGTGTGAACCGGTTTTCCTCGATGTGGACAGGGAGAACGGCTTGCCATCGCCGGATGCCGTTTTGAGCGCGATGGATGAGGAGAGTCTCGGCGAAGGTGAACGCTTCCTTGTTCTTCACGACACAGCCGGGAGCATCGCCGTGGGCTACGACAGGGAGATCTCAGGTCCTGTGCGGAGCGAATATCCCGGTATGAGGATATTGGAGGATGTCTCCGAGTCTATAGGTTCCGTGATGGGACCGGACGGCATAAACGCGGGCTCTTTCGGAGATGTGGTTGTCTGTGCGCTGGAGGAGGACTCTGTGATCTCCGCAGGCGGCGGCGCCGTGCTGTCTGTCCGAGGCGGCGCAGAATATGCACAGGAGTCTTTGAAGGCCTTCAAATCCAGCAGGTCGTCGCTTTTGAGATATGCCAAGCTTGCGGATCTCAACGCCTCGCTTGCGATAATCCAAATCCAAAACATTGAAGCGGACAACACCCGGCGCCGCCAGATTCTTTCTATGTATCGGAACGCGATGAAATCCGCAAAGAGCAGATGCTTCGGTCTCTCAGGTGGCGAATATCTGACAAACGGCTCGACATTTGCTGTCTTCATGGATTCGAAGCCGGAGGATTTCATCTCTTTCGCAAAGAAACGCGGGGTTCCGTTGAAGCGGACCTTCTCGGGAGCTGTGATCGAACGCCTTGGCGGAACCGCCTACGAGAGGTTTCCGGAAGCCGCCGCGTTTTACAGCAGGACTGTGTCGTTTCCGGTGTATCCGTTTCTGAAATCGGACGAGGTGGACCTTGTATCCAAGGTTGTCGCTGCAATGCCCTGAGGCTTTCAACCTCGCGTCTTTCGGTTTAGGCTTCGGTAAGCGCTCCGTGGCAGGGCTGAAACGGCAGTTTGAAGAATGAAATAAAGTGTAGTACTTTTATTGACTAGTATAAAAATATATATTATTTTATAAAAATGAAGATACAAAATGTTGTTATTCTAGCCAATCCCTCACGAAGTGAAATCGGTTCGGCGCTGGCTGAGATGGAAGACTTCTTTGGTTCCCGCGGTATATCAACCTGCCGGGTGATGCTCACAAGCACTGTCAGCGACAATTCCATCCGCGTGCCGCTTGCCGACATGGCTGTATCTCTCGGCGGGGACGGCACGGTGCTTTCCTGTGCCAGCATACTCCGTAAAACCGGCACTCCGCTTTTTGCGGTGAACCTCGGCACTTTCGGTTATCTCGCGAAGATTTCATTGTCAGAGTACAAGTTTGTATTTGATTCATTTGAGAGAGGAAGAAGCGGCCTCGACGTTCGAATGAGGCTTAAAGCCACCGTGTTTAGGGATGGAGACCCGGTTTACGAGGACTCGGCGCTCAACGAGTTCACAGCCACCGCCGCTTCCCGGGCCCGCCAGGCTCGTTTTTCGCTTGGAGTAAACGGTACACGCGCCGCACGTCTCAGAGGGGACGGTATTCTTTTCGCAACTCCGTCTGGATCCACCGGATATAACCTGTCCGCCGGCGGACCGATTTTGGACGAGAGCATTTCCAGCATCATAATCAACCCGATCTGCCCCTTCACGATGGGGGCGCGTCCGCTTGTCGTGTCTGACTCGTCGCGCATAGAGCTTCAAGTCGATGAAGCGGGACCTGAGATGATCCTCACATGCGATGGCCACGAGGGAGTTCCGCTTCGTGCGGGAGACAAGGCGGTTTTTGAGAAAAGCCCGGTTCCGACACGGTTTGTCGCAAATCCGGAGAGGAATTTTATAGAGGTGCTGCGAGACAAGCTGGGATGGGCGGGAAGTCCCGTATATAAGGTATAGAAGGCGGGCCGTCGATATGATTGAGAATTTGGAAATACGGAATTTCGCGTTGATTGAAAGTCTCTCAATAGATCTTCATCCCGGCTTCAACGTTATCACGGGAGAGACCGGCAGCGGAAAGTCGATAATCCTTGGTGCGCTGAACCTGCTTCTGGGTGAGAAGGCAGACGCGCTTTCCCTCAGATCCGGCGCTCCGTCCCTTTCCGTGAGCGCGGTTTTTTCCATTCCTGAAGGCCATGAGATCCTGTCGTGGCTTGCCGACCGCGGAATAGAGGTCGATCCGGACGAGCGCGAGGTGGTTGTACGGCGCATTGTGAAGGAGAACGGAAGGAGCCAGATTCGCATTCACGACATTCTATGCACAAGGGAGGAGCTCAGGTTCTTTTCGGATAGCCTAATTGACATGCACGGACAAGGGGAGCATCAGAGTCTCCTCTCGCAGGAAAACCAGCGGAAAATCCTCGATTCATACGCGGAGAACGCAGAGCTCATTGCCCGGACGCGGCTTCTCGCGGGGAAGGTGGCTTCTATCCGAACCGAGATTGAGAATACTCGGGAAAAGTCCGCTGAAGCGCAGAGAAACCGGGACTATCTGGAATTTGCCCTGACAGAGATAGAGAAAGCGGCGATAAATGATCCTCTTGAGGACGAGGATCTGAAATCAAAAATCTCCCGCGCAGGGCAGGTAAGAAACATCTACGAGGATGTGAATTTCACTGTTGAGTTCCTGAAGAACAGCCGCAGGGAATTGTATAACGCGAGCTCCGCGCTCGGCAAGGCGGTCAAGATAGACTCTGCTCTCGATTCGTTCGTTGAGCGGCTTTCCAGCGCATTGATCGAGACTGAGGACATCTCGGAAAGCCTTCAGGAATACCTCGGGAGCGTTACGTTTTCCGAGGCAGAGTTGGACGAAATGCAGGCTCGTTTGGCAACTCTTCAGAAGATGAAGCGGAAATATGGGTCCACCCTCGCGTCTGTGTTGGAATTTGCCGGAAAAGCACGCGAGGATCTGAGCCTTGCGGATGGTCTCGACGAGAGGCTCCACGATCTGGAAGTCTCCCTCGCTGCCGCTGTGGCCGAATATACAGATGCAGCCCGGGCTCTGACAGATTCGCGGTCCGCCGCAGCGGCAACCCTCCAAAAGGACATTGAGCGGACTCTCCGGGAGCTCGGGATGCCCTCCGCTGTGTTCAGAATTGATATCCAAACAGACGCGGAAAGGATTCAGGCTAACGGCCGGGACAGTGTGTCGTTTCTTTTCTGCGCTAATCCGGGAGAGGATATGAAGAGCCTGAAAAACGCGTCCTCAGGCGGCGAACTGTCGCGGATTATGCTTGCGATAAAGACAGTCCTTTCAGCATCCGACAGCATTCAGACGCAGGTTTTTGACGAGATAGACACGGGAATCGGCGGTTCGGTTGCTCATTCTCTCGCTTCCTGCATCCGCCGCCTTGCCGAAAAGAAGCAGGTTCTGTGCGTGACGCACCTTGCATCTCTCGCTGCCGCTGCGGACAGTCAGTTTGTTGTGTCAAAAGAGGTCAGAGAAGGCAGGACATATACCACGGTCCGTGAGGTTTCAGGCGATGAACGCGTGGCGGAGATCGCGCGGATGCTCTCTGGCGACGAGTCTGCGGAGACCGTCGCCCACGCCCGCAAAATGCTCTCTGACAAGGTTTAAAGCTAGAGAGCTTTCATTCCGTTATACCCGAAATAATAATTTTCCGTTTTGGTTTCCGCTCTGGCGTGAGTGCCACGCGTGTCACGCGAAGTTCAGGTAGAGCTTCAGTCTGCCAAAGGCCTCCGGGCTTATCGGGCGCTCCTCGGGATGCTCAATGAGGTACCATACCCAGTTCTGCAGGCTTGTTATGTCGACCGTGATGCCGTTTTCGCGGGCCATTTCCAAAAGCCAGATATACCTTTCTGTAGATTCGTCAGTGAGCATGTTCTTGCGCAGATCACGCTTCCATGACTTCATCTTTTCGTTGTAGAACTGCCTGATTGATGCCCGGGACTTGTCTCCCCCTGCTATTCTTGTAAGTTCGGTTATCAGCCTGATGTAGTTCTGCCGGAACCGGGAATCGAACGCGTCGGAATAGAAGCAATCCGAGTAGAGTACCTTGATGAATAGAACGATGTTCTCCTGGATCATCAGGTTGTTTATCGCGTCTATCCTGAGGCGGGAGAGCGCGTGGAGCTGAGACAGGTACCCGGATAAGTTCCGGATAACCTCCACTGTGTAGTTCGCAACGATCTTCTTGTTAATTTCGGAGCTGATCTCTTTGAGGAAATCCACCGGAGTGTCGGGTAGGAACGCCTCAACCTCGCAGCCGGTATCAATGTTTGTAAAAATCAGCCTGATTGTGCCCGCTTTGTCGTCGTGGATCTCCGTGGCGCGGTATGTGTGACGCTGCAATGTCTCTGTGTTCTCAATTTTAAAATCATGACCGTCTATGCCGAGAAGTCGGAAGATGCCATATCGGTATTCCCTGTTCGGATCCTCCTCGTACATGCGTTTTTTCAGTGCAAAGAAGCCGCAAGCCTTGATTTCCCCGGGCTTCTCGCGTTCAGCTTTTTCCAAAATGTCAGCCCCGGTGACGCCGGTGTTTCCTCGGGCGAGCGCGAGGTCTTCTTTCAGCTCCGCTGCGAGGTCTCGTCCAGCGCTTATGCCGCCAGCCGTCGGCTCTTCACAGCCTGAGGGTTTCTCGTCTTCCGCCGGGTCTGCGGCGGCGGTTTTTATTGTGCGATTCAGCAGCCTGGAAAGTGTCCTTGCCGCGTAGTAGGCGTATTTTATGTTCTGGGTGGGTTCAATTCCCGAGATGTCGTTGAAGAACCATCCGCAGCTGGTGAACGAAAAGAAAACGTTCTTCATACATTCGAGGAGGACGAGGGCTCGCGACGCACTTTCCTCACAGAGGGGGACTCTTGCCTCGTTTGCTGCCCTTGAGACGTACTCATGCGCTGTGATTCTTCCGCTGAGCACCCGTCCGTATTCGGTGAGGAATCTTTCCGTGTCGAAGGCCGGTCCGTAGATTTTGCGAACCTCGTCTCTGAAAATGGTTCGGGCCTTCATCTCAAGCTTTTTGAATGCTTCGCGCAATGGAGTGCGCCACTTCTGGTTCCATTTCTCGTCGCCGCCGGTGTGGCATCCACAGTCCGTGTACCAGCGTTTCACGCCGTGGGAGCAGCTCCAGGACGAGCCTCGACCGTCTTCTCCGAGGTACAGCCGGGCTTCCTCCACCGGAGGATGGGCTTCAAGGTATGCACCGTAGTTTGTGAGGTAGAAGTCCTCTCCGTCCTGCACTTTCTTGCAGAGCGCAGCGAGAGCCATGTCCCCGAACGGTTCATGGTGTCCGTAGATCTCTCCGTCTGTCGCCCAGTGAAGCAGCGCGGGAGGCGTCTGTGTTTTGGATTGTATAGCTGCTGAGCGGCGGTATTCGGATATGTTCCTGTACAGAGCGTCGGCGTCTCGGAGGAGATGCCCGAAACTGATGCCGCTCGCAAAGTCTCCGTTGTAGAAGAAAGCGGCTATCGACCTGTTCCTGCCGCGCAGCAGGAAAGGCCTGTCGTATGGGGCGCACCCACCTTCCAGGTCTTTGCCGCCGATTGATTTTGCCTGCCAGGGCGAGAGGATCGTGTATTTTATCCCGGCTTCGGAGAGTAAGTCCACCGTTTCTTCGTCTATCGCGCATTCCGCGCACCAGAAGCCCTCGGGCGCGTGTCCGAAGCGACGGGCGTAATCTTCCACCGCCCAGGAGATCTGGATCCGTTTGTTTTCGGTGGATTCAAGCGGAAGGATTGTGTGGTTATATGTTTGGGCGATGATATTGCTGTGTCCAAGCCTTGCGATGCTTGACTTGTCTGCATCGATAAGGCGCTGCATGAAGCGCGGGTGCTTCTCGTCAATCCATTTTAGGAGCGTCGGCCCAAAGTTGAAGGAGATGTTCTCGTAGTTGTTGTATATGTGTTCTATCTTGCCGCCAGTGTTGAGATAGCGGCTGAAGGCATTCGGCTCGTAGCAGGTTTTGTAAACCGCCTCGTTCCAGTCCGGGAACGGATCTGCGGACGGCTGCGCCGGATATACTCCTGTGAATGGATCCTCGCGCGGCGGCTGGTAGAAATGCCCGTGGATTATGAGGGCGGTGCGAAGCGGTGTGTCTTTGTCGTTTCGCATGGTGTCTGTCGTGTTGTTTTGTGTTTGCATATGTTGGCCTTTTTGTGTTTGGTTTTGTTTCCCGGGTTGCGGGCTTCGGTGCCGGAAGAGATCTGAGTCATGCGTGCTCTTCAGGCGCCTGATTTTGTCTCCCGGGTTGCGGGCTTCGGTGCCGGAAGAGATCGGAGTCATGCGTGCTCTTCAGGCGCCTGGTGTTGTCTCCCGGTTTGCGGGCTTCGGTGCCGGGGCGCTCCGTCACTGGTCGTCTGGGATCCCGGCATCCAGATGGTTTTCGGCGAAAATGTTGTAGTCCATCTGTGGGAAGATGTTGTCAAGCCGCTCTGACTCCACGAGCCACTGGGTGTTTACCGCATTCTTGCACATGTTGTCGTATACGAGGTAGAAGTTTTGCAGGTGACCTGTGACGCGGCGGCGGGCATACTCCTCGGTGGTGTGGCTATTCATGATGAACGGCCAGTCGCTCGCCATTGCAAGAAGACATTCACGTGCCGCCTGGTTGAGGAATCGGCGTTTAAGCGAGACCTGAGAGGGGAACCGGGTGGCGAGCTCCGTCATCCATGATGCAACCTGGGTTGTGTGGCGGGCAAGCCAGATGTTCGAGTCTCCGTCGAGCCATGTCTCGCTGTAGCCTCCCTGTCCCCATGAGGAGAACGCCGGGCGTGCGGTCTGTATGCGCTCGCTGTTCTTCTCGAGATAGTCAGTTGCGGAGACGAGTGTTGCCCCGTCGTCTTCGGCGCAGAGGCGGATCACACATTCCAGCCATGCGGGACCCTCGAACCACCAGTGCCCGAACAGCTCGGTGTCAAAGGACAGCGTATGAACCGGGTCGGCGTCTATAAGGCCTTCCACAGAGCGTCCGGTGGCTTTGATGTTGTATATGAAGTTGCTCGCGTGAACCCTGGTTTTCTTCATTGCACTGGAGAGGTTGTAGAGTCGTTTGTCCTGGGTGCGTCCTGTGATTGCGTGGTATTTGAAGCCTGTGAACGAGCGGTGCTGTGGATCCGGCAGGTACTTTCCGATGTAGTCCAGCGGAAGATCGTATCCGATGTCGCGGTAGAAGTCCCTGTAGTCCTCATCGGCAGGATACCCTTCCTTTGCCGACCACACAAGGCTTGTCAGGTTGAAGTTCCGCGCAAATGCCCAAACTCCCGCCGGAGTGCGTACAGGCATGTATACGCCGTTTTTTATATAGTCCGGAGAGAGAAAGAATGCCTGGCTTGCGAGGCTTGTCCATGAGATGCTGTTACGAGAGAGGAGGTTTTCAAGACCCGGGTAATAGCCGCATTCCGGCAGCCAGAAACCGCTGATTTCCTTGTCGAAATACGGGGCGACGCTGGATAGTCCTGTCTCGATTTGTGCGTTTACCGCTATCGGGTTGCTTTTGTAAATGGGCAGGTAAGCGTGCGTTGCGGCTGTTGTGATGACGTCTATGTGTCCGGAGCGGGATAGGTTGTTGAATGCGGAGATGATGCTTTCTCCGCATGTGTTTGTGTAGAATTTGAGGTTCTCGCGTGCCTCCTTCAGGTACATGAGAGCCGTCTGTCCGTCGTCTCCCTGACCGCCGGTCCGCTCGACTTCCTTTTCTCCCAGCTCGATTCTGCTTTTCATGTAGGCCGTGAGTTTGTTTTTCAGTAGCTCGTCTTCCAGCATGAAGCATAACGTCGGCGATATGGAGAATGTGAGGCGGAATGGAATTCCTTCGTCGCGCAGCCTGTATAGCATCCGGAGAATCGGAAGGTAAGACTCAGACACAGCCTCGTTCAACCAATCCTCCTCCTGGAGCTTGTACTCTTCATTGTGCCGTACAAAAGGCAGGTGTGTGTGAAATATGAAATTTATATTGTTCTTCATGATGTCTCCATGTGGGATGGCGTGGGTCCGATCTTTCGTGCGCATCGCGGCGGCCCGCCCGGGGCGGAATCCTCAAATCAACTCCGGGTATTCAAGAGGAGCACCTTTCGGCGCTTTGAGCGCTCCGGAGCCTACGAATGAGGGTGGGGCACAGGTGCCTGGACTCTTACCTGCCCCCGGTGCTTTGCGTTCCACCGAACCTTCACGAGAGGTGGGATAGTAGGACAATCCAGTCAACATGTTCGTATGCGGTATGCGCTCTTTCTCGCCACCGGATGTGGATGCAGCGTTTATGCTCCGCGGCGCCACGCCACGCTTCCCTCCAACGCCTCTCGCACCCGGTTCACTCCAATCTGCTTCCCTCCAGTCGTCACGAGGGACGAGGCAAGAACCTTGTACTTGACCGGGTCTTTTAGGATTTCCGGATTTTTTTCAAGATATGCCTCCCGAACCGTCCACGGATGGGTGCTTGCAAGAGTTTCTGTCTTCCCGTTGTATCGCGCCTGCAGCTTGATCACGTATGTGCGTCCAAGCCATGGGAACTCGATGTTCCATGAGGTGTCGTCGCTTGAGATGTCGATTTGGAAGCTCTCCCGCTCTCTGACTGTTCTCTCGCTTTCATCCTCGGCGGATTTTCCAATCTTATTTTTTCGTGACGGCTTGTTTTCCCGTTCGATCTGCGCCACAACTTCCAGCGATAAGAGCGCGTTTTCCTGTTCGAGGCGTTCGCGCGTGTGGCTGTCAATCGACCACATCACATAAGCCCAGATGTGGTTTTTCATAACAAAGCGGATCTCCGTCTCGCTGAAATCGTCGGGCAGGGGGCGGGTCCCCGGTATCGGGGTGGTCTCCGAATCTCCCCGGGTAAGAGAGGAAAGGTACTTCTTGTTCACGAACAGATCCGGACGGTCGTCGCCGTAGATCTCCTCGAGTTCGTCTATGAGCTCCTCCCTGGACTGGTTTGCGTAGTCCTCGATGTTCTCCTCGCTTGCCATGTAGCGTAACTCGCTGTCGGACAGACGCTCTATATTTATTAGCTTCATGGGACCTCGTATTTTATTTTGCTGTAATGCGTTGTGGTTTTGCGCAAATACCGGCGCAGAAGAGATCTGCGTGTTTTTTGCGCATCTCAATATTACAGATTAAGCGGGACTTTTTCAAGGCGAGGGAACGTGGGGCGGCGCTCATTGCCAAGGGTTTGTTTTTGGTGAATTATGACAGAATTATGATGGAAAACGGTGGAGCAACGGCGGAATTATGACAATCCGTCGGCAGAACGCCTATCTATCCTTCAGGTGGAAAACGGTGTAGTAACGGCGGAATTATGACAATCCTTCGGCAGAACGCCTATCTATCCTTCAGGTGGTTTATCAGCATTGCGAGGTTGGCCGCCATGTTTTCGTTTTGTACGAGTATGCCGCGCGGAACGGCGAGGTGGGACAGGGAAAAGTTCCAGATTGCGATGACTCCCGCCTCCACAAGACTGTCGCATACAGCCTGGGCATTTGACTGTGGGGTTGTGATTATCCCAATGCGGATCTTGTTCTTTTCGCAGTATTCTTTCAGAGAGGATACGTCCAGCACGGTTCGACCCCCAACCACGGTGCCGATTTTTTCGGGACTGATATCGAACGGGCATGTGATTTCAATGCCGTAGTCCTTGAAGCCTTCGAAATTGAGGAGGGCGTGGCCCAAAAAACCTACTCCTATGAGGACGGCACGGTTCGGCTCTGTGTATCCGAGGGCACGTTCAGTGTCGGCGATGAGTCGTCCGATTTCAAAGCCCGTGCGCGGAGTGCCGGGGACGGAGCTCACCATGGCGAGGTCTTTGCGCACCTGTATTTCGGTATACGCGAAGATTTTGGCTATAACCGGCGCAGATATGTGTGTGTTTCCCGCGTTCGCGTATTCCTTCATGTACTGGAGGTAGTATGGGAGGCGCAGCATTGTTTGTTTCGGCACTTTGTCTTTTGGCATTTGTCCTTGCGTTTGCGGTTTCAGCGCTGTTCTCTACAGAATTTTTATCTTTTTTCGTGATATTTTTCAATAATCTTTTTCGTGCTGCAGCCGGTGAGGGCGGCGTGGGAGTTGTGGCCGTTGGAACCTTTGGCGAGACGGCGGTGCTGCGAGTGCGCAGGGGCGGTTGGCGAGATGGCGCCGCTGCTGTGATGCTCCGAGGGTGTGGCGAGTGCGCTGGGACCTTTGATGAGACGGCGCCGCGGGTGCGCTGTGACCGTTGGCAAGACGGCGGTGCTGCGAGTGCGCAGGGGCGGTTGGCGAGATGGCGCCGCTACTTCTCTGATGCTCCGCGGGTGAGGTGCGGAGTGTGCCGTGGTAAATGTAAATCAGTCTGTCCACTCCGTTCACGATCGTCCGATTGGCATGGTGTGTGCGCCGGGATAGCATTTGTGCCTCGCACGCCCGAGATAATGTCCAAGCTACTACGTTGGGGGGCGTGCGCCGGGGTAAATGGTAAGGTAGGAACGGTCCCGGTCGCCTCTATAATCTGCGGTAAATTTTGTGGAAAGGTTTGTTGTCATGCTGTCCCAGAATGTCCGGCTTCCTGTTTACCGTATTTTTGTCGCAAAACGTTTGCAATTTTTCCTGTTTATTGCTACCTTGCACTTGAAAAACCGTGTCGCGTCCGTTGTTTTGCCTGCGGATATTTGGAGTTTGGAGGATATGTATATGCAGAAAGAGAAGTTCAACAGGCTTTACCATTTCAGGGATGAGTTTAAGGACCATTGGCTCGATTATTTTAAGATCACGCCCGAAGAGCTGGATAAGGTTGAGGGTGTGATGTTTCATTATTCTGACAACACAGTTGAGCTGCGCGACAAGAACTACGAGGTCGTTGCAAGGGCGACAACCAGCGGTCCCATTGCAAAAAACAGATACTATATAGTGTTCGAGCGCAATGTCATCGGGTTGCAGAATTTCAATAAGTTCCTGAAGTCGATTGGAAGCAAGCAGGAAAAGCTGGAGTGGATGGAGGTTTGGTCCGACGGGCTTTTGAAGACCAGCTATCACTGGCAGCTCGACATGGAAGAGGAAGCGGACGGGCTGGTGGATCTTTTCTACAGGAACAAGTGACGGCTTTGAGGCTGTCTTTTCCGGTTGAGACCTGCATTTACAGGCTGTTTTTGTCGTGAGCTGCGGGGTGTGCTGTGCGGTGCCAAACAGGCCAGTCGGTCGGGGACCCGTGTACAGTTGAGCGGAGCGGTGCTTAGGCGCCGCTTTTTTTGAGCCGTTTACAGTCAGGCTGAGGATAACTGCGGTGAATTATTCCACACCGAATCATTTTCGTCCTTGTAAAAACTTTCCAAATGTATTACTATACAAATAACATGAAAAAGTTGCTTTTTGTGTGTCTTTTTGTTTTGGCTGCTTCCGCTTTGGTTTATGCGTTTCCGTCAAAGGAGAATACACAATCTGTGTCCGAGGGGTTCAGAGTGATTGAAGATCACGCGGGACGTAGGGTTGTTCTGCCGAAGGATGTGAAAAGGATTGCTGTGACGGGAATCTATCCGCTGCCTTCCGTGCTGGCGGTGTTCTTCAATTCTGCGGACAAGATTGTTTCGATGAACACTCCCTCTCTTTCCGCTGCCCGCGCGGGGCTTTTGGGGGAGCTGTACCCTGAGATCCTGACTGTCTCGGACAAGGCTGTGGGGCCGGGCGGAGCGGTGATAAACGCCGAGGAGCTCTCTTCGCTGGATCCGGACGTTGTTTTTTATTCCACCACGGCTGAAGGGGAAAGCATTGTGAATGCAGGCCTCCCCGCCGTTGCTGTTTCTGTCAATAAATGGGACTACAACGTGATAGAGACGCTCCGTCACTGGTTGGAGCTTTTGGGGGAAATTTTCCCGTCCGATGCGGACAAGGTGAGAAAGTTTTGTGAATTCAGCACCGAAGCATATGAGCTTGTCCAAAGCAGAGTAGCCGATATTCCGGAGAGCGAGCGAGCCAGGGTTTTCGTTTTGTTTCAATATGCCTCGAACGACATCAAAACCTCCGGTGCCCGATTCTTCGGCGACTGGTGGTGCCGGGCGGTCGGGGCGGTGAATGTTGCTCATGAAATCGATCTTGAGAATGCTGTTTCGGTAAATTTGGAGCAGGTTTACGTCTGGGATCCCGATGTGATTCTGATAACGAATTTCACTCCTCTGCAGCCGTTTGATTTCTTCGGATCGTCTTCGGCGGGGGCAACTCTTGGTTCTGAGACAGAAAAACCGGTGAAGATGCAGGACTGGAGCGGTATCAAGGCTGTCCGTGAGGGCAGGGTGTATAAAATGCCCTTGGGTATGTACCGGAGCTATACCCCGGGAGTGGACGCTCCGGTGACCCTTCTGTACCTTGCCCGGGAGATATATCCTTCCTTGTTCTCTGACATAGATGTAAGTCTTTATGCTAAAAGATATTATAAGGAAATTTTTGGAATTGAGCTCTCGGACTCTCAGGTCTCTCGGATATTCGCTCCGCTGTCGGCGGCGGCGGACGGCATGAAGTAGAATCTGCGGCTGCCAGGGCACCAAAGCCCCTATGTTCAGACCGTAAGTGCTGGTTTTTTGGCATAATTGTACAAGGAAAATGAAGAAAACACTTAATATAATTTTCACATCTCTCATGGCTCTCTATCCGACATTTGTTTTTTTTGCGCTGTCGTTCACGGACATCTCAACGGAGACAATCGCGATAGGAATGCTTGTTATTTGCGGGATCGCTTTTTTACTGAACATAAAGACATCCAACCGGTACACGCCGCTTTTTGCCTGCATAATAGCCGTTCTGATGCTCTTCTCCGACGCGAAGACTGTGCTGAAATTCTACCCCATAGGTGTGGTTTTTCTGGTGCTCTGGGCGTTCGGAATCACGCTTTTTCAGAAGAATACCATTGTCTTCGGCTTTGCCCGGTTTCTTGACAGCTCCATTTTAGACCATCCGGGGCTTGCGGAAATAAAGAAATACTGCCGTCGGATCACCGAGGTTTGGTGCGCCTGGTTCATTGTGAATATAATCATCGACTTTGTTTTCGTGTTCAGCGGCGATTTCAAGACCTGGGCGATTTTCAACGGTCCTATCTGCCTTGGTGTGCAGATAGTGATATTTGTCGGGGAGTTCATCGCCAGATATTTCTTTATGAAGGCTCTGAACCGTAGGTACGGCCTCCCGAAGCCCGGATTTTTCGATATGTTCAGGAACATTTGGCAGATGCGGAAGAAGTTGCATGAGTCAAAAAATTCTGTGTCGGAGGGCGAAGACACGAGCGTGAGGTACACCGGTTCGGGACCGGCGAATTCCGCGCCGGAGGGCGAAGACACGAACGTGAGGAATACCGGTTCTGGACTGGCAAATTCTGCGTCGGAGGGGGAAAACGCCGGCGGTCGTTCGTCCGAGGCTGCGTCGGAGGGGGGTGATGCCGGAGGTCGTTCGTCCGAGGTTGCATCGCTGGATGCGGGATGCTCCGCGGGGGCGACTGGTACAGGAGCCTCGGGTGCCGTTTCGGGTGGAAACCCGCCTGAAAGAGAATCCGCTGGCTCTTCCTGCGAGGAGAGGACAGATAAATGAGGAAATTTTTTGCTGTCTTGTTATTATTTCTCTCTTTTCTCCCTGTTTTTGCCGACTTGTCCCCCGACGACATTGTTTTTCTGAAGTCGCATGGGCTTGAAAGCGGTGTTGTAAGCGGCGCATTTACGCAGATAAAGGGGCTTGAAGGCAGTAGTCGGACATTGAAATCCAGCGGAACCGTTGAAATAAACCCTGAGCGTGGACTTGTTTGGAACACGGAAAAACCCTATAGAAGTATTTTGGTGATCGGGGACGACCATATCACGCAGCAGGTGCGTTCCTCGGCTCCGGTGCGTATGGACATGAAAGGCAACGAGGTGTATAAAAACATCTCCGAATCTATAAAATCGCTGTTTTTTGGTGATTTTGATACGTTGCAGGAGAGCTTTGAGTCGGAACTTAGAAAGGGCGAGAGTAACTGGACTCTTACACTGAAGCCTCGGGACAAGGCTCTCTCCGCTTTCATGACCGGGATTGTCGCTTCCGGACGGAACGGGGTAGACAAAGTTTTGATCACTGAGTCGAACGGAGACTACATCTTGTATGAATTCAGCGGCATGAAGAACGGAGCGGTTAATGACGGGGAAATCTGGCTTTTATAAGACGCTCCGGTGCGTGGGAGCCGGTCTCGCATGGCAAACAGAGCGTGGTGCGGAGAAGCCATCCGGGCGCACCGAGCGCGGCGCGGATAATTCTTCCGGGTTTACAGGGCGCGGCGCGAACCCTTCCGGGCGCAGTTTTTTAGCCGTTTTTTATGTCTTTCACGTCCTTCTTTTTCTCTCGGCGGCTCTTTGCCTGTGTCTGCGTCCGCATTCCCTGAATGCGGATTTTATGGCAGTGATTCCGGATTCCGGAGTGGATTCGGAGAAAGACTCTGCCTGGAAAAGTTTCCTGTCCTCTCGGAACAACACTGTGAACATAGTCGTGGAGGCTTCCGATTTTGAAACCGCAAAGCACTATGCAGAGCGGATATCGGCGGATTTGGACGCAAAGGGAATCTTCAGTGAGTCTCTCTCTGATGCAGGTTCTTTTGACGTGGAGTCGCTGACCGAGTACGTGAATTCCAATGTTTATGCTTTGCTTGACAAGGAAACGCAAAGGCGGATCCTGGACGATCCCGCCGGTTTCGCGGAGGACCGCATGGCCGCTGCCTATTCTGCGTTCGGTTTTTCCTCGATGGCGCACCTGGAAACCGATCCGTTCCTGCTGGAAGACCTTGTCCTGAGGAGACTCGTTGAAAAAGTCTCACGGATCAGTCCTTTTACACTACGTGACGGGTTTTTGACGAGCGAGAACGATGGCGTGTGCAGCATTCTCATGACGGGAACCTTGAAAGAGCCTTTCAGCCTTTTCAGGGACAGGAGCGGCATAGATGATATTTTCAGCCTCACCGACGATTTGAACAGGGACGGCGGCGTCCGAGTGTATCTTTCCGGTACGCCACTTCACACAGCTGAATCCTCAAAAGCCGCACGGGCGGAGATTGCGTGTATTTCAACAGTTTCCGTTGCTCTGATCCTCGTTTTGTTCTATTTGTTTTTCAGAAATCTGCATATTCTTGTTCCATTCCTCTTCTCCCTTTTCATGTCCCTGGCATCTGCAGCATCTGCTCTTGCGCTTTTTTTCGGAGAGATTCACGTTGTTTCCCTGATATTCGGCACATCCCTCATTGGCACATGTATAGACTACAGCGTGCATTACTATGTCTGTTACGCAAGGAGACTCCGGAGTGGACATACGCTGACGAATCCGTTTTTTGCGAGAGACAGGATATTCCAGAGCCTCACCGTTGGATTTCTGTCAACCGCCTGTTGTTATTCCCTTCTGTTTTTCTCCTCTTATCCCGTGCTGCGACAGATTGCGGCGTTTTGTGTTTTCGGACTTTTAAGTTCTTATATCACAACGCTTTGCTTTTTTCCGAAGATCGTTGTTTCAAGATCTGTGAGTAAAAGCGTTGGACACCTTTCTTTCAGTCCCAAAACCCCGTCCAGGAGCTACCTCCTTCCGTTCTGCGCCGTAGTGTGTCTCGTTTTTGCAATCCTTTTCCCGCGGCTTAGAATTCACAACGACATTTCCAGTCTCTACAGACCGTCGGAGCGTCTCATGTCCGGCGAGAGAGTCTATTCCTCGCTTACAGGATACAGTGATGTGTCGTTCGCGCTGATACGGGGTGGCTCGATGGGAGAAGCCCTGGAAAGAACGTCGGTATTTACTGATGAAGCAAAAAAATACGCAAATGTTCTGTCTGTCTCGACTTTTTTCCCATCGCTGTTGGAGGAGGAGCGGAGCATCGAGGCAGCAAGGCGTCTTTTGCCGTATGTGGATGAGGTGGGCTTTGCGCTCGGCCTGGATGATGCACAGATGGACGCCGTGAAGGCTTCAATCCGAGAGGCAAAGCCAGTTGCAGAGCCGCCCGAAGCTTTGGATTCTTTTGTAATCGGACGGGTGGGGGAGCATATTTACACAGCTGCCGTCATAACGAACCCTGAAAACGCGGACGCGATTCGGGACATAGCGGAGAGGACCGAGGGTGTGTTCTACATGCAGACCGCTCGGGATATCAGCCGAAGTCTCGACCGTCTGACTCGACGCGTCCTCTCTCTTTTCTCTCTGGGCTGTGCTTTGATATTCCTGATACTGATCTTGTCATTCGGCTTTAAGCGTGCTGTGTTGACCGCAATGGCGCCTATATCTGTAATTCTTGGTACTATATGTATTTGTCATATAACCGGACACAATGTTGACTTCTTTTCGACAGTAGCGCTTACTCTTGTGTTGGGTCTCGGTCTGGATTACATCGCGTTCATGACGCCTCGTAGCGCGAAGACAGAGGACTCGTCCTCGCTTTCCGTTTTCCTTTCTTTCCTTACCACGGAGATGTCTTTCGGCATTCTCGCCTTGAGCGGTTTTCCGCCGGTGAGGATATTTGGCTTCGTGATTTTCACCGGAATTATGCTTGCGTATATCTGCTCTCTCCTCTGTGGAGGTGCTCAGCATAGCTGAACAAAAAAACAATTTTTCTGTGTATGCGCATAGTCGGGATGTATGCGGCGGGCGGGGATGAAGAGATCGGCGGCGTACCAATCCTGTGAATGTGTAACACCGGAATGTATGCGGCGTCATTTGTGGGTAAATACGTACAGTGCTTCAGGCGGGCTTTGCTGACGGATTATCGTAGACGGTTTTCATGGACGAAAAATACGCTCGACACTTCTGGTATCAAAGCGGGGACTACCTCTTACGTCGATTTTCGTGTTCGAAAAAAGTGCTTGACATCAGGCTATTTTCCAACCTCCTATACGGCATGTGGCGGTTTTCGTGTTCGAAAAAAGTGTTTGACATCCCGATCCGAACGACAGGAACAATTTTCTGGGGCGTTTTTTATGTTCGAAAAAAAAGCCCTTGACATCTTAATAAAATTTACTTAATATATAATTGCAACTTAATAAAAGGCTGAATTTGAAGTCCCGGCTGGATTTTTGAACCGTCTGTGTTATGATGAGAGAGGGTAAAAGTCGGACGGAAAAGCGGGGGCGTCTGTCTTGCAGTTCGTCCCGGGAGGCTCGTGCATGAAGTTTTTTCATTTGGCAGATTTGCATCTTGGAAAGAAACTGGGGCTTTTTCCTTTAATTGAGGATCAGGAATATATACTCAGGGAGGTTCTTGTTGCGGCGGACGCTGAGAAGCCGGACGCGATTCTGGTAGCGGGGGATATATTTGACAAGTCAATCCCCTCGGAGGAAGCCATAAGACTCTGGGATTTTTTCCTTTTGGAAGTGGCGGAGCGTGGGATAGAGCTGTTTGCAATTGCGGGAAATCATGATTCTCCGATTCGTTTTTCGGAGCATTCCGGCCTTCTTCACGCATCCAAAATCCATCTTTCCGGTTTTTTTGATGGAACTGTAGAGAGCTTTTCCATGAAGGACGGGTATGGGGATCTTGTGATTTGGCTTCTTCCTTTTGTAAAGCCGTCCGTAGTGCGTAATTTTTTTGAAAATAAAGAAATAGGGACGTACGATGACGCTCTTCGCGCCGTCGTTGACCTTGCGGGTGTGGATCCGGGTGTCCGGAATGTGATTCTCTCGCATCAGTTCGTGACGGGGGGGCAGCGTAGTGATTCGGAGGAGTGTGTCGGTACAATAGACAATATCGATTCGTCGATTTACGAGGTCTTCGACTACGTTGCGTTGGGTCATCTTCACAGGGCTCAAAGTATATTAAGACCCGAAGCAAGATATTCCGGTTCGCCGCTGAAATATTCACTATCCGAGATATACGATGTGAAAAGTATGCCGGTAGTGACTCTTCGCGGAAAAGGAGATGTTGAGGTGAGAAATCTCTCTCTCAAGCCGCTACGGGAGATAAGGGAGGTTCGCGGGCTTTTCCGGGAATTGACTGACGCCCGGAGCCTCGCTTCGATAGACAGGAATGATTTTTATTACATCGTCCTTACCGACGAGACAGAGCTCCCAAACGTTGCGGAGCGGCTCAGGACGGCCTATCCCAGGTTTGTGGCAATTTCTTACGAGAATTCCCGGACTCGCGCCGCGAGAAGTCAGGGAGAGATGGCCTCTTTGGAGGAGAAAACCCCGCTGGAGATTTTCGATCTGATTTATGAACGCCAGAACGGAACGCCTATGAGCGCGGAGGAGAAGATTTATCTCGGGAAGATTGTCGACTCCTTGAAGGAGGAAGATCTATGAGACCTGTGACGCTGAAAATGACGGCATTCTGACCGTATGCCGGGGAGACTGTCATAGATTTTTCCCTGCTTGGAGCAGGCGACGGACTGTATCTTATCACGGGCGACACCGGAGCGGGCAAGACGACAATCTTCGACGCAATCTGCTTTGCGCTCTATGGAAAATCCTCCTCTGCCGAGCGCAGCGGGGAGATGCTCCGTTCAAAATATGCCGCCCCTGATAGCGTGACGTCTGTTGATTTTACATTCACACATCACGGAGACGAGTGCCGTGTTGTGCGCTGGCCGAAATACAGTCGTCCGAAAACAAGGGGGGAAGGCTTCAAGGACGAGCCGGAGAAGGTTGAGTTTTACACTCGGGGCGGTATGCACCACGGGAAAATCGCGGAGATAAATCAGGAAATCGAGGGGTTTCTGGGGCTGAATGCAAGCGAGTTCTGCCAAATCTCAATGCTTGCCCAAGGAAATTTTATCAGGTTTCTTTACGCAAAAACGGATGAGAGACAGGTGATTCTCCGGACGATTTTCGGAACCTCGTTCTATCAAAGACTGCAGAGACGTCTTTTGGATGAATTATCCCTTTTGGAAAAGGACTACGACAGGTCGAAATCCCTTATCCGCGGGTATATCAGCAATATTAAGGCTTCCGAAGAGGATGCGGAAAGGGTGGCTGAGATCCTCAGGACGAACGACGGAGTTGCTGCGG
>CAMKPI010000003.1 GCA_946414625.1 uncultured Spirochaetaceae bacterium
CGAGAGAACCTCTGCGCTTGTTCCGATCGGTTTGTTTGGCTCCGTTCCGGAGGGGAGGCAGGTCCCTGCGCCATGAGAGGTCGCTCATAAAAAAAACCCGCCCCTTTCCGGAGCGGATTTCTGAAATAGAAGCTTTGCAGATCTTGTCACCTCTTGCTGAACTGGAACCTGCGCCGTGCGCCTCTCTGACCGTACTTCTTTCTCTCGACCATTCTTGGGTCGCGGGTCATGAAACCGTTCGCATGAAGGGCGGATCTATTTGACTCGTCGTAATCCACAAGAGCGCGGGCAATGCCGTGCCTGCAGGCACCGGCCTGTCCGGTGAGCCCACCGCCGGAGACGTTGATCACAATGTCGAACTTCGACAGGCTGTCCGTGACGTCAAGAGGCTGCCGCACCATGTAGACACAAAGCGCGTCGCTGAAATACTCCTCGACATTCCTGCCGTTGACCGTGATCTTTCCGCTGCCTTCGCGAAGGTATACACGCGCGGTCGCGGTTTTCCTGCGGCCCGTGCCCTGACCGAGATTCATGCCTTTATCTTCTGTCTTTGCCATGTTCCACCCCTTACTTCACTTCAATTAAGACAGGCTTCTGCGCCGCGTGCGGATGCTCCGAACCTGCGTAAACCTTCAGATTGGTGAAAAGCTTGTTTCCGAGCGGTCCTTTCGGAAGCATCCCCTTGATGGCGTGCTCCATCGGATATGTCGGCTTCCTCTTCAAGGTCTGGGCATATGTCTCTTCCTTCAGTCCACCGGCGAATCCGGAAACCCTGCGATACATCTTGTCATCGGCCTTGTTCCCAGTCACCACAGCCTTCTCGGCATTGATGATGATAACATAATCCCCGACCTCCGCGTTGGGGGCGTACTCGGGTTTGTTCTTACCGCGAAGAATGTTGGCAGCAAGCACGGCGGTGCGACCAAGAGGCACCCCGGCGGCATCGATCAGATACCACTTCCTCTCCAGTTCAAGCGGTTTTACAAAAATAGTCTTCATTTTTATAATCCTTCAAGCATCGGGCATCACCGTTCGCCCCAAACCGCGCGATAAGAACGCGACAGGACGGATCCGGGACTCCGAAATATTTACCACGCGGCAGGGAGTGGCAGAGCCAGCAAGTGGGAAGGGGCTAAACTCTCTTTGCTCCACGGCGCGAAAATGTTTCTTCTCAATGAATTCCGCTCAGATTCCCTTGTGTCCGCGAATCTGCTCGGGAACCTTAGCAGCCTTGCCGACCTTGTCGCGGAGGTAATAAAGCTTGGCGCGCCTCACTCTACCGCGGCGGACAACCTCTATCTTTTCAACTCTCGGTGAGTGCAGAGGGAAAATCCTCTCCACGCCTACTCCGTAGGAAATCTTCCTGACTACAAAGGTCCTGCGAACCCCGCCGTTGTTCTTGGCGATGACAGTGCCCTCGTAGACCTGGACGCGCTCCGTTGCGCCCTCTACAATCTTGAAATACACCTTGACAGTGTCTCCGATGTGGAAATTCTCGGCGTCCTGCTTCATCTGCGCCGACTCGATTGCCTTGATGATATCCATCTTGTTCCCCTTTGGTCAGTTGGTTGACACTCCACGCTGCTCCGAATTGTAAACATGTTACATGACAGGAAAAGCATTATGATCCCCGTCTTCGTCCGGAACCGCCGCGCGGCTGTCCATAATTTGTTTAAATATTTTGCTTGTCTCCTTGTCGAAAACCGCGTCCGCAAGAAGTTCCGGCCTGTTATCCAATGTTTTTTCAAGCCGTTTGCGCAGCCGCCACTTCCTTATGTTCTCGTGGTGTCCGCTGAGAAGGATCTCAGGAACCCTCAAGCCCATATATTCCTCCGGTCTCGTATACTGAGGGTATTCCAGATACGGACCGGTGAAGCTCTCCTCCATGAGGGAGGACTTCGCGATAACCCCGTCTATCAGGCGATAGACCGCATCGATTATCACCAGGGTGGCTGTCTCCCCTGAACTCACCACATAGTCGCCAATGCAGATCTCGTCCGTTACATAGCGGTCTATGATACGCTGGTCGATGCCCTCGTAGTGACCGCATATAAACGTCAGAGTGTCCGAAGAAGCGAGATCGGCCGCATATTCCTGCGTGAACCTTCTGCCTCCCGGACCCGCATAGACAGTCCTTGTGGCGTGCGCGCCGACGCTGTCCAGAGCTTTGAAGACCGGCTCGGGTTTAATGACCATGCCCGCACCGCCTCCAAAGGGTGAATCGTCGCATTTATGGTGACGGTCGGTCGTGAAATCGCGAGGATTTACAATCCTGTAGCTAACCCGACCTGCCGCAACCGCGCGCGCCATTATTGAATTTTGAAAGAAAGGCTCAATCAGTTCAGGAAATAGCGTCACAACGTTGATCTTCACTGAACAAGATCCTTTCTCAGAAGCTGCAGGGTGCCGCTTGCAAGATCGACGTCTCCAACGAACACTCCCTTCAGATATGGAACGAGGCGCCTTTTGCCGTCAACGCATTCCACTTCCAAAAGAAGAGCCTGGGTGCCCTCCACAAGGGACTCAACAACCCCGCATTCCTCGTTTTCGTAAACCACGCGGAGCCCGATAAGATCCGCCGTGTACACCTCTCCATCCTGGAGCCTCGCTGCCGAGCCTCGAGGAACAAGCAGACTGAAACCTGAGTATAACCTTGCGTCCTCAGGGTTGTCTATCCCTCGGAGCTTCAAGAGCAGCTCTCCCCGGGCCTCCCTCACGTTCTCGACGCAGAAAACGCGGCGCAAACCGTTCTTCTCGAGGACGACCTCCTTCAAATCGTAGAAGTGAGTGTGATCCTCCGCAAAAGGATGAATGCGAAGCTCACCGGACAACCCGTGCGGGGATCGCACCGCCGCTGTTTGTATATACTCTTTCATCTCTCTCCGCCTGCGCGGCTGGGAGTGCCCCGAAATCAGTCCAGAATCTCCAGACTTGCCCGCTTACCCGTCTTGGCTGCCATGGCCGAGAGAAGGGTCCGTATCGCGCGGGCAATCCTGCCTCCGCGACCTATCACCCTGCCGATATCCTCTGCCGAGACCCGCAGCTCAAGAATCGTGGATTTCTCACCCTCGATTGCGTTCAGCTGGACCTCATCAGGATGGTCGACCAAGCTCTTCACTATATACTCAACAAGAGCCTTCTCCACAGGACGCTCCTTACGCGTTCACCGCGTCCTCTGCGGCAACGGCGACCTTCTTGAACATGTCAACACCGTTCTTCGCCATGATTTTCCGCACAGTGTCCGAGGGGATGGCTCCAGTGGAAAGCCAATATGCAGCTCTCTCAGCATTGAGCTTCACCTGCTTGTCCTCCGCCTCGACCGGGTGGTAGAAGCCGATCTCCTCAAGCGGACGACCCTTTGTCGCCTCGTGGGAATCCATCACAACAATCCTGTAGTAAGGCCTTTTCTTCGCGCCCAGTCTTTTCAGTCTGATACTAACGCTCACGTTTTCCTCCGATTAACCGCAGTGTCCCGTCCACGAACGCCGCGCAGCCGAATTCGCGGAACCAACCGCTTAATTCACACCCATCTGCTGCATCAAGGCGTTCTGGTACTTTTTATTTTTAGCGAGCTTCTTCATTCCAAGCCGCATCTTTTCAAATTTCTTCAGTAAATGGCCGACTTCTCCGACAGACGTGCCGCTCCCGCGGGCAATCCTCTTCTTCCGAGCCGAACCAATTATATAGATATTTTCCCTTTCTGTTAAGGTCATAGACTGGATTATTGCTTTTTCACGCAACATTTCCTTCTTGTCTATGGCGTCTTCACTTATCGCACCTTTAGCACCGGGCAGCATGTCCAGGATCTTCTCGATACCGCCCATGCGAGTCATGTTGTCTATCTGCTCCAGGTAATCGTTAAGGTCGAACTCGTTCTTCCTTATTTTTTTCTGAAGTTTCTCCGCCTTTTCGGCATCGAACGCTTCCTGGGCCTTTTCCACAAGAGAGACAACATCCCCCATTCCAAGGATGCGGCTCGCCATCCTATCGGCATAAAAGACGTCGAGATTCTCTGCCTTCTCTCCGGTTCCGATGAACTTGATAGGTCGACCGACAATCTCTTTCAGGGAAAGTGCCACGCCTCCGCGAGTGTCGGAATCGAATTTAGTAAGAACAACGCCGGTGATACCGACCTTCTCCTCGAATTCCCGTGCGATGTTCACGGCATTCTGACCCGTCATCGCGTCCGATACGAAAAGCCTTTCGTCCGGGGAGATAGCGCGGCTTATGTCCTGAATCTCGCGCATCATCTCTTCGTCGAGATGCATCCTTCCGGAAGTATCGACGATAAGGACATCCCGCTGATCCTTCTTCGCAGCCTTCAGCGCGGAGAGAGCCACCTTCACCGGATCCTTCGCATCCGGCTCCGAATATACAGGAATGCCGTATTGGCTGCCCAGAACCTCAAGCTGTGTAATTGCGGCGGGGCGGATCAGGTCGCATGCTGCCATCAGGGGACGCCTGCCCTCTTTTTGCAGCCGCCAGGCAAGCTTCGCCGACGTCGTCGTCTTTCCGGAACCCTGAAGCCCCATCATAAGGATGACGGTTGTAGTGTCCGGACCTTTCAAGGCGAGCTTTTCCTCACCCTCGCCGCCCAGGAGGGAGACCATCCTGTCGTAAACGATTTTGGTGAACTGCTGCCCCGGATCCACAGACTTCAGAACCTTGTCCCCAAGGGCGTCTTCACGCGTGCGGTTGATGAACCGCCGAACAACCCTGAGGTTCACATCGGCGTCCAAAAGGGCGTTCTGAATCTCCTGGACAGCGTCCTGGATGTTTTTTTCAGAAATTTTTCCCTTTCCCTGAAGAGTCCTTATTACCTGCGAGAACTTTCCGCTCAGCGAGTCAAACATGGCTCGATTCTATATTTTATAATTTTTTGTGTCAAACATGAGGGACGCTGCTGCTCGCAAACTCGTGGTTGACGGACCCTTGCGCGCCGTACGAAGGATTCTACACCGAGAAGAGAAGATCCTCGCATGTCGGAATAGGCCAGAGCTTCCTGGAAACGTTCACCTCAAGCTCGGCGGAAAGATCCCCAATCCGCCGCACCCTGGGGAGAACCGCGTCGCAGTAAAACCTTGCGTTTTCCTCCGGGTCTGTTATTCCAGAAACCTTATCCAGAACGGAGCGCAGCTCGTTTCCCTCGGAATACATCAGATTAACAAGCCTTTGGATCCTCTCCAGCTGTTTTGTTTCGGAAATGGTGTCTATCGACATTGATGTGCTCTTCTTGTTTTGGATCCAGGAGGCAAAAAGCCCGCTGTACTCCCCCGCCGCGGGAAGAATCTCCTCAAAAAGCATCTCCTGCAGCACATGGGCTTCCAGATCCACTGACTTGCTGTAGTTTTCAAGCATAATCAGCCGGCGGCTCTGGAGCTCGGAACGGGTGAAAATTCCCTGTCGCTCAAAAAGGGAAACATTCTTCTCGTCCAGTAAAGCGGACGCCGCATATGCTGCACTCTTAACGCTCTTCAGCCCGCGAGAGGAGGCCTCCTCTGCCCACTCCTTGGAATAGTTGTTGCCGTTGAATACAATCCGCTTGTGGCTCTCCCATGTGTCTTTTATCAGACGGCGAACCTCCAGCTCGAAATTCGAGGCCTTCTCCAGAGAGTCGGCAAACTCGGACAGGACGTCCGCCATTGCGGTATTGATGACGACGTTTGGATCCGACGCATTGATCTGGCTTCCCAAAATCCGGAATTCGAACTTGCTGCCAGTGAAGGCAATGGGACTTGTCCTGTTGCGGTCAGAGCTGTCCTTCGGCAACGACGGAAGGACATGCACGCCCAGTCCTATCTTCTCCTTTCGTCTGATTGAATCCGAATCCGGGTTCAGGGAGTCGAACATCTGTGTGAGGTCTTCCCCGAGATAGATGCTCATGATCGATGGCGGAGCCTCGTTTCCGCCAAGCCGCTCGTCGTTTGAAGGAGTTGAAACAAAAGCGAAGAAAAGATCGTGGTAAAGATCGATCGCCTTTATCATCGCAACGGTGAAAAGCATGAACTGAGTGGTTTCCTTGTACGTGTCACCAATCTCAAAGAGGTTCCTGCCGGTGTCGGTTGCAAGAGACCAGTTGTTATGCTTTCCGCTCCCGTTGATATCCTTGAAGGGTTTTTCATGAAGCAGGCAGGCCAGCCCCAGGCTGTCGGCGACCTTCTTCATCTCCTCCATTATCACGAGGTTCCTGTCCACGGCGAGATTCACAGTCGAAAAAATCGAAGCCAGCTCGTGCTGTGCCGGGGCGCGCTCGTTATGCTCCGTCTTGGCTGGGATACCGAAAGACCAGAGAATCTCGTTTAGTCTCCGCATGAACTCCGTCACCCGCGGCTTGATGGCCCCGAAGTAATGATCGTCCATCTGCTGCCCCTTTGCCGAGGTGGCTCCGAGAAGGGCGCGACCGCAAAAAACAAGATCCCGCCTCTTTTTATAAAGCTCCTTGTCCACAAGAAAATATTCCTGCTCAAGTCCCACCGTCGCATCCACATGACCGACGTTTCTGTGTCCGAACAGTCTGAGAACGCGCAGGGCCTGCGTGTTCAGAACCTCCATGGATTTCAAGAGAGGCGTCTTTTTGTCCAGAATCTCGCCGCTATATGAGCAAAAAGCGGTCGGAATACAGAGGATCCTTTCCTTGATGAAGGCAAAGCTTGTCGGATCCCACGCTGTATACCCCCGGGCCTCGAATGTGGCGCGAAGCCCCCCGGAAGGAAAGGAAGATGCGTCCGGCTCTCCTTTTATCAGCTCACGGCCGGAGAAAGAGAGGATGACCCCCCCGTCCCTCTGGACTGTTATGAAGCTGTCGTGTTTCTCTGCTGTGAGACCCGTCATCGGCTGGAACCAATGCGTATAGTGAGTTGCGCCGTGTTCTATTGCCCAGTCCTTCATTGCGTTCGCAACTACATTCGCTATGTTTATGTCTATGTCCTTGCCGAGCCTGATTGTGTCTTTCAGGTTTCTGTACGTCTCCAAGGGCAGGCGCGACTTCATCACCCTGTCGTCAAAAACGAGGCTCCCATACATATCAGAGATGTTCATATTCCCTCCAAAACCTACAGGCAATCTATCCAAAATCATGTTTTTCTTCAAATGGCAAACCCGCTTCCAGCCCGTCTACAGGGGCATTTTCCTTCTGTAGCCATAAAAAACTTAGTTAAAATAAACTATCTATATTATAAGCAGATTGAACAATGATACCACTTTACACCATGCTGGAATTTTCATCAAGTACTTTTCGGAAAAAATTTTAACTTTTTCTACTTGCGCAATTAGTTGTTTTATGCTATGTTGTTTTTAAGAAAAGCCAAAACTCTCAGCCCTCCCACGCTTTCGCCCACCCGACGGGATGATTTTTTCGGGATTATATGGATAATGGTTCATGGTTACAAACACACATCGCTTCTGTTACGTAGCGCATGTATATACAATATTATATAGACCATCCTGATTTGGAGGAAACATGAAAAAGACTGTTTTGACAATCCTTGCCGCCTGTCTCGCCGGGCTCTGCGTCCTTACCGGATGCTCAAAGAAGCCGGAAGGCACATCGTCCGGGACTGCGACAGACGCAAAAGCCGCTACTCCCGCAAAACTGCGGTTCGTTACGGGCGGAGAAGCCGGCACATACTACGCATTCGGCTCCGTGATTGCCCAGCATGCAACGAACAACGCTGGGATCAATGTTGTGGGTGTCGTAGGCAACGGCTCGAAGAGCAACGTCCAGGAGCTTGAGGACAGAAACGCGGAACTCGCATTCTGCCAGAGCGATGTGATGGACTACGCTTACCATGGCACAAACCTTTTCGATGCGCCGATTACAGTATTCAGCACGGTAGCGGCTCTTTATACCGAACAGGTGCAGGTTGTGACGCTGGATCCGTCCATCAAGACTGTGGGAGACCTGAAAGGAAAGAAAGTGTCGATAGGCGCCGCAGGATCCGGGGTATATTTCAACGCCCTCGACCTTCTCGGTGCATATGGCCTCACTGAGAGCGATATTGTCCCGACATACCAGAGCTTTGGCGACAGCGCCGACGCCCTGCGAGACGGAAAGATCGACGCGGCGTTCATCGTGGCAGGAGCCCCGACCACGGCGATTGTGGATCTCTCCACCACAAAGAAGGCATATCTCGTGGGTCTCGACGACGAGCACATAGACGCGCTCATCAAAAAAAGCCCGTACTATACAAAGAACGTGATTGGCAAAGATGTATACAACATGGACTCGGACACCACAACGGTGGCTGTCGGAGCAGTGGTGCTTGCCCGCAACGACGTGAGCGAGGATGCAATCTACGCCTTTGTGAAGAACATATTCGACAACGCGCCGAGCCTTACGGTGAACCATGCGAAATATGGCGAGATAGACCTTGCCTATGGTGCTTCCATCACCAGCGTACCGTACCATCCAGGCGCGAAGAAATACTTCGGAGAAAAGGGCTTCAACGTAAAATAAAATCCCCCGCCGGCGAGAAGTTCGCCTCGGGTCAAAGCAAGCTGAAAAATCGATTCTCCGCCCAAGGGGCGGGGAGTCTTTTTCTTAATGCTTAAATTTCCCAAACCAAAAACAGATTGAACCAAAATCGAGGGATTTGCGCGGAACTCCCGGGAAGAACTTGATTCTCGCGCATCGCGGGACGAAGCCTAGAGCGAAAGATCTGCGGCGGTGCACAAGTCAGCGGCGCTTGATCCGTCGCAGGGCTATGCCAGACGCGCCCGAAAGAGGCGCTATCATTAAGTCGTTCGTTTTAGCAAACGCTTAATCCACGCCTGACGCGCCCATGCAAATCGCGCCCACACCTGACGCGCCCATGCAAATCGCGCCCACGCCTGACGCGCTCGTGCGAATCGCATCAACGCAGACGCATCCGCACAGATCGCGAAATCCCTTCAAATAGAGCCAATCCCCTTTTCAGAACGAACCGGAAATCAAAAATGAGGAGCGAACCATGGAAGAAAACGAAACAAAACAAAATCTTGATGCAATCATGAGGAAATACGACAGAGAGTCGAACACCCGGATCTGGGAGGGGGCTCCGAAAGCGGTGATTACCGTGTTCCTCGCCCTGTTCTCCTTGTACTGCATCTACATGACGCTCTTCTCAACCGTCCTGCCAGAGACGAGGCTCTCGCTTTTCATCGGGTTCATCATTATCGCGGGATATCTCAACTACCCCGCGAACAAGCACCACGTGAGACCGAACGCAATGCCGTGGTATGATGTGGCACTGATGATACTGGGAGCCGGCTGCTTCTTCTACTTCGCCTTCAACGCCATGGCGATGATTCGCCTGGCAACGCGGATTCAGCCTGTTCATGTTGTAATAGGGATTGTCGGCATACTCTGCCTTGTAGAGCTCTGCCGCCGCTGCGTCGGAATTCCAATCCTGTGCGTGGTCGCAGTACTTGTAGTCTACGCCTTCTACAATCAGTTCTCCTACAGCGCAGACTTGTACCAGGCTTTGAGAAACATAGTTTACAAATTATTCTACACGACAAACGGAGTGATTGGCACTCCTATCAACGTATGCTACACATACATAGTGCTCTTCATCATATTCGGTGCGTTCCTTGAAAGGACTGGCATCGCCGCTTTCTTCATCAACCTGGCCAACAGGGTAGCGGGATGGAGCGCAGGCGGACCCGCGAAAGTGGCGGTCATCTCCAGCGCTCTTTGCGGCATGGTCTCCGGGTCGTCCGTCGGAAACACTGTCACAACGGGCTCGATCACAATCCCGATGATGAAAAAAACAGGATACAGGAGTGAGTTTGCCGGAGCTGTTGAAGCGGCTGCTTCAACAGGCGGACAAATCATGCCCCCAATAATGGGAGCCGCAGCCTTCCTCATGGCGGAATACATGAACATTCCATACTCCCATGTTGCCGTGAAGGCGATTCTCCCAGCTGCGCTTTACTTTGCAGGGATTTTCATTTCCGTACATCTTGAAGCGAAAAAGCTCGGTCTGAAAGGACTTTCCCGAAAGGAGCTTCCGCGGCTGACCTCTCTTGTCAAAGACAGCTATCTCCTCGCGCCGCTTGTCCTCCTTGTGGCACTCGTCGCAACAGGAGCCAGGACCATGGCGTTCTCCGCGGCTATCTCCATTTTCGCGGCGCTGATAGCGGGCTTCATCAACTTTCTCCTCACCGCTTTCAGGGAAAACAAAAAGACAGGCAACGTGTTCAGCACCGGAGAAATTCTCCTTGCGGTATGCCGGAAGACGTTCAGCACCACAGTAGACGCCCTTGTGGCAGGGGCAAAGGGATCCATCACGGTGGCAGTTGCCTGTGCCATAGCAGGTATGATAGCAGGCTGCATCACAGTGACAGGTCTTGCCTCGATTCTGATAAACGCAATTGTCCAAATCGCAGGAAATGCAACGATAATAGGTCTTGTGCTCACGATGCTCTGCTGCATAGTGCTTGGAATGGGGGTTCCCACAACTGCGAACTACTGCATTATGGCGTCCACATGCGCGCCAATCCTGGTTCAACTGGGCTTCCCTGTGGTTTGCGCCCACTTCTTCGTGTTCTACTTCGGAATTGTAGCGGACATCACGCCGCCGGTGGCTCTTGCGGCTTATGCGGGCAGCGCAATAGCAAAATCCAACCCAATGAAGACAGGACTCAATGCGACGCGGCTTGCGATCGCGGCGTTCATTGTGCCGTATATCTTCGCATTTAACCCGGCGATGATCCTGGAGGGAAATGTATCATTCCTTGAAATCGCCCAAATTGCCCTGAGCTCCCTGATCGGGCTTTTCGCAATCGCCGCCGCTCTAAACGGACATCTGAAACATAGAATCAACATCTTCTTCCGCCTGCTTCTGGTCGGTGCGGGGCTTTACATGATGATTCCAGGCACTCTCACGGACGTGATAGGACTTGCGGTCCTGGCGATTGTGATTGCGTTCCAGTATTTTATCAAGAAAAGAGACTAGTCAGCGCGCATATTGCGTCCGTGTGCAAGTATCGAAACAGAAATGTTTAATCCTGCGGAGTAGACACCCGTGCGATAAAACCCACGCGTTGAAGACCGCATTCGAAAGTATCTTTGCTGAACTTCACTCTCTTGCAATCGGGATGACAACACATCATAAATGCGACAAAAAGGGGAGCGGCGGGCTGTGCCCGCCGCTCCCCTTTCCAAATTTTTCAAGCATAGCAAATTCCAGCGAGGCCACGACTTCCGAAAGCCTTTGTCCCCCTACCCGTAAGCTTTCCGGAAGACCTCCGCTTGAAATCATCATTTCCCCGCGTCGTGAAACAGTCCGCATCCTGAATTGTACGGGAAATCATGACCTCCACCAGACCTCATCTTTTTGAAGCGCCCTGCTACCCGCGCTGAAACATCAGAGCGTGATTTCGGATATTGCTTTCCGGAGGATGGCCTCGGCGTCGCTACCCTCGACATCAAGCATCTCGGCATACACCAGACCCGTTTCCGCAATGCCGAAATATCGCGTTGCAATGTCGCGGATGTAATCGTAGCCGAAATCCGGCACAAAGCGCCCGCCTGCAGTGGAGACATAATAGAGCTTTTTTGCCCTGCAGAGCCCCACGCACGAGCCATCCGGGTTGTAACGCGTGACAAGCCCCACAATGTATATGTTTTCAATATAAAGCTTTAAGAGAGACGGGAAAGACAGGTCCCAAAAAGGAGCCGAGACAACAATCTTCTCGGCAGCCTGAAAGTCCCGGGCAAGAGCAAACATCGGGTCGTCGAACTTTCCGTCCCGTATTAAGGCGTCACGCTTCGCAAGGCGCTCCCTTGAGAGAGGAAGAAGGCGTCCCGCGGCAGATTCTTCCGCAAGCCGCACTTCCAAAAAGGCAGACGCGTCTCCGGCTTTTCCGTCAGAGAGCCGGGATATGACCTCGCGAGCGAGCCTGTCTGTTCTGGAAGACTCCCTGACACATGAATTCACATACAAAATCATATCATCCCCTTGTCAACACTTAGAAAATCCATACCCGGCACCCCGCCGGCAGCTCATTCGCCCTCGACATCCAGAGTATGGTGGATTGTAGCACACATTCTCCATTTTTTATACAATTGATTCATGGCACGTACTGCTGCACTCTTCTTTTTCGTTTTCCTCGCTGGCTTTGTTGACAGCATTGCCGGCGGAGGAGGTCTCATCTCTCTTCCCGCGTACCTCACCCTCGGACCGGGCGGAGTTGCAGCTCTTGCCACAAACAAATTCTCCGCATCCTTCGGATCGACTATCGCAAGCGTGAACTACATCAGAAACAGGGCGTATCATCCCGCTTCCCTGCCTTGGGCAATCGGAGCCTCCCTTGTCGGTTCCGTCGCAGGCGCGAGACTCTCCCTTGTTGTGAATGAGCGAGTATTCTTCATAATGCTGCTCTTCGTGATCCCTTCTCTCGGTGCCATGCTGCTGGCAAAACGGGAATTCACAGGGAAAACTCCAAAAGCCCATGGAAAGACGCTAATCGCGATATGCGCTGCGGTAAGCTTCGCAGTAGGAGCATACGACGGCTTCTACGGTCCCGGCTCCGGCACAATTCTCATGACATGCTTCATTCTCATTGCAGGACTGGACACCCACACAGCCGGCGGCAACAGCCGGATTGTAAACTGGGCGTCCACTACAGGGTCTCTTGTGACATACATCATATATGGACGCGTGGACTACGCACTAGGAATTCCCTGCGCATTCTGCTCGATTTTAGGGAACTACCTCGGATCCTCGTACTCTCTGAAACGGAACGCAAGAATTGTAAGGCCGCTTATGGTCGCTGTGACGACGCTGCTCTTCTTCACAACGCTTATACGCCTGATACACGGATAGAGTACACGGATATGACCCTCACCGTGCCTAGCGATTGAACAAGGGCTCCCTTACATTTAGAATAACAACATGAAGCTCATCGAAAAAATGCTCAAAACGGACGTCCTTCTTGCCGACGACTTTGCAGACCTCGGAAGATACCTGGAATGTCTCTCCAAGAGCCCTGAAAGCGCCAAAAGCCCGGCAGGAGCCCGGAGCCCGCTAGGTGCCAGGAGCCCGGCAAACGCAAACAACTCGGCAACCACCCAGAGCCCGGCAACCGCCGATACCCCGACAAGTACCAAGAGCCCGGCGGGCACGGGTGTTACGGACCTCCCCGCCGAGGATGTCGCTCCCGGACGGCTTCTTTGGGTGCTCGACTCCAACACGGAGCTCCTCATCCACCCAACGCCGAAACCAGTCGTGACGCTCAAAGCCGGAGAAGGCTCAAAGACTCTGAAAAACGTCGAAACTATTCTTGAGGCTGCCTGCGAACACGACATGTCCCGCACCGACGCGATCCTCGGCATGGGCGGCGGAGTTGTCACGGACACGGCTGCATTTGCCGCTTCGGTCTACAAGCGCGGGTGCCGCCTGATTCTCGTCCCGACGTCGCTCCTCTCAATGGTGGACGCATCAATCGGCGGGAAGACCGGTGTGAATTTCCTCGGCGCAAAGAATATCGTTGGCACCTTCTATCCTGCAGACACAGTGGTCATTTGCGTGGATTACCTGAAATCTCTCCCCGACAGGGAATACAAAAGCGGGCTTGCGGAAGTGATTAAAACAGCCTTCCTTGCCCGCGATGACGAGCTTCTGAAAGAGCTTGTGATGAGACCCGAAAGCGTGAAAAAGCGTTCTCCGGACGAGCTGAAACACATCATTACCCTTTGCGTCAAGACAAAATCCTCCTATGTTCGGGAAGACCTTGAGGAAAAGACCGCCCTCCGCAGGGCGCTGAACCTTGGACACACTTTCGGCCATGCGCTGGAAAGCCTGAAGAGAATGAGCGTTTCCCACGGAGACGCGGTTGCATGGGGCATGGCATGCGCGCTACGTGCTGGGGCAGAGGAACATGTTTGCGAGGGCCGATTTGCTGAAACAATGATACGACTTCTTTCCGGATACGGATTTGACACAGAATATAAAATCAAGCCGTCGGAATGGGACGAATACAGAAAATATCTTTACAAGGACAAGAAAAACCTGGGCGGAGAGCTGCGTTTCGTACTCCTTGCCGAGCGCGGGTTTACTGTTGAAAAAGCGTTGGACACGGAGCGGATTCGCCGGATAGTCTCTGCATGATTCGCTGATCCGGGACGCACTCGAAACCCGTGTGTAGCGCTGTCCCAATGACAAGCGGATTTTCTGCATGATTCACTGATCCGAAACGCACTCGAAACCCGTGTGTAACGCTGTCCCAATGACAAGCGGATTTTCTGCATGATTCGCTGATCCGTGACGAACTCGAGACAGGTGTCTCAATTCATAAGGAATACTAACGATGTACTATTTTGACTGGACGGCAACATGTCCTATGAGCGAAGAGGCCTTGGAGGAATATATCAGAATCGCGCGAGAAGTGACCGGCAACGCTTCATCCAGCCATAAGGCGGGTCTTTTTGCCCGTGAGATACTGGAAGAGTCGAGGCGTGGCTTCGCGAGGCTCTTGGGTTGCCCGCCAGAACACATATATTTCACGTCGGGAGGCACGGAGAGCAATGCGATCGTCCTGAATTCTCTCCTATCCCGTCCGGGTACAGCAAATTCGGGCTCCATGTCGTCCGAGAGCGACGGAAGCGCAGCCTATGAGGGCAACCAAAACGAGGTTCTCACCACTGCCATAGAGCATCCCTCCGTTCTCGAACACAGAAGCATCCTTCAGTCTCATGGCTGGCGGTTCACCGCGCTGTCGTGTCCGAATGGCTACCTCCGTCCAGAGCGCCTTGCCGCCGCTTTGAACCCCTCTGTACGCATGGTCCTCCTCATGACTGCGAACAACGTCACCGGAACCGTCCAACCCATCAAAACAGCGGTAAGAATAATTCGGGACTACGAATGCCGCATAGGCCGACACATACATATACATTCCGACGCCGTGCAAGCGGGCGGGAAAGTTCTTTTTCATCCTCTGGAAGCCGGACTGGACAGTGCGTCGTTTTCCGCGCATAAGTTTGAAGGCCCCACTGGAGTCGGAATTCTCTTCAACAGGAATCCGTCAATTCAGGCTTTGTCCCGCGCGGGAGAACAAGAGCGGGGGCTCCGCGGTGGCACAGAAAACATCGCGGGAATCTGTGCGGCACTCCGAGCGATGAAGATCTCTTTGGAACATGCGGTAGAACACATGAATGAAATCCTCACCATGCGGAACACTTTGGAAGAACGCCTTACAAACGCTGGCTTCGTCCTGCTTTCCCCCTCCGCCCTAGACACTTCCCTGACCACGCAGGACGCTCCCGCTGCCTGTCAGAACGCAAAGCAATCTGAACCGACTAAACCATCGTCCAGCACGAATCCGTCGCACGCCGCCACAAATACTCAGACACCTCTGCATATACCGACAGAGACGAGCGCCCTTACGCCAAAATCCAATTCGACCTTTCTTCCGCATATCCTCACAGTGTCCCTTCCAGGTGTGCCGAGCGAGGCTTTCCTCCGTGTGATGGATGACAAAGGTTTTTGCTTGTCCGCTTCCAGCGCATGCTCTGCCTCCTCAAGATCAAAATCGGAAGGAGTCCTCTCCGCCATGGGCTTCAGTCCCCGTGTGCGTATGGGAAGCATCCGCATATCGCTTTCCGCCCGAAACAGCATGGACGAGGTGAATCTGCTCGCGGACGCGATGATTTCTACAAAAAAGGAGTTTAACTTATGATACCAATACCAACTGACGCACAAGGCATGAAGCTGTACCTGATTAAATTGGGAGAGATCAGCCTGAAAGGACTGAACCGTTCTTTTTTTGAAAAAAAGCTGAAGAACAACATAAAGTTGAAAATCCACCCCCACAAGAGTCTGCTCCTTCGGGAAAAAGGGAGGTTCTACCTTTACGTCGATGACACATGCCCTGACGAAATTGTTGAAAAAACACTCAAAACAACATTTGGAATCACAGGTTTTTCCAGGGCAATGGTCTGTGGTAAAGCCTGGGAAGATATTATTAGCACTACAAACAAAATTATCTCCATCCCGCCTTTCGTGGAAGGAAATCTATCACAGAACGCAATACTCGCATACGACTCGCCTGCAACATGCAAATACCGGACCTTCAAGGTTGAAGCCAGGCGCGCCGACAAGTCTTTCCCCAAGACCAGCTACCAGATCGAAGCGGAGCTTGGAGGTGTTGTGCTGGAAAGAATTCCGAGTCTCAAGGTTGACGTGAAAAGGCCGGACATTACACTGAATGTGGAAGTCCGTGAGAACGTATACATCTATTCTTCCCCTATTCCAGGCCCTGGGGGACTACCGGTCGGTTGCGCCGGACGAGGTCTTCTCCTGCTCTCAGGCGGCATCGACAGTCCTGTGGCAGGCTACAGGATGGCGCGACGCGGGTTGAAACAGGAATGTCTCTATTTCCACGCATATCCGTACACAAGCGACATGGCTCTCCAAAAAGTTCAGGATCTTGCAAAGATCATAAGTCCTTACATGATGGGCACCACGCTGCACGTCGTGAACTTTACCGAAGCTGAGCTTTGGATAAAAAACCATTCCAAAGAAGAAGAGAACACCCTGATGATGAGAGCCTGCATGATGCAGGTGGCTAACAGAATCGCGAAGAATATCGACGCTGAAGCAATTGTCACAGGGGAAGCGCTGGGACAGGTTGCGTCACAGACCTTGCAGGCCATGGCCTTCACAAACTCGATGTCGAGCCTTCCCGTGCTCCGTCCGCTTGTCGGAATGGACAAAGAAGAAATCATTGAAACTGCAAGACGCATAGGCACTTATGAGACAAGCATTCTCCCGTATGACGACTGCTGCGTTATATTCAGTCCCAAACACCCTCTTGTCCGTCCGGATAGTGAAACTGAGAGGAATGCTTTCAACGACATGAACATTGACGAAGTCCTTGACAAATGCGTCTCTAAGGTCAAAACCTATGAAATAAGCTATAAAACCGGGATTTCGTCGCTTTAATATTCTGTCAAGACTTCTCTTTAGAGTATACGTGATTAAAAAGAACCGCCCCAAAGGGGCGGTTCTTTTTAATCAATCATTACAAGTCACAAACTTGCCGGCATCAGTCCCAGATCGCGTATAGCTTAATCTTGGAAGGCTTTGTTGCGCTGCCGTCCGGGAGGTATACCCACTTGCCGTCTTTGACAAGAGGCACGCCGTACTGGTTTGTCACAGACTCCGCAGCAGTTGCCGCGTAGTAGTAGGTCTTGGTCGACGGGTCGATCGTATTATTCACCTGACCGTTCACCTCAAAGACCTTGTACAGGTTAGCCCTGGAAGTGTCAATCCAATCGGAGAAGGAAGAGAACGTCCGCTCATTCCCCGCAATATAATCAGTTCCGGAAAGGAGGTACAAGCCCTTCAACGCCTTATCCGCCATGAGACTCGTTCCCTGAACGTATCCGTTCATAAAAGTATCTCCATAGCCGATATCTCCGAATAGGTTTCCTCCGTCGCCAACTATACCGAACCTGCCACCGTAGTTCCAGACGATCTCAATGTCGGTCGAATACTGAACTTCCAACTCAGGGTCCGCCGTATACCACGCATAAAGTGTGATGTACTCAGTCTCTGCAGGATCCGTCTGATTGTATATGCACCATCTGCCCGAAGAGGACGCCGCAGTGAAGAACTTGCGGAATCCATGGTCGAAGTTCAGATGATAAGGACTGGACGAGCCATATACAGCGCTCTTGTCAGCCGCTGCGGGAGACGTGCCATTAAGAGAGGAGTCTCCACAGTCCGTGCCCGTGCTGAACGAACCGTCTGCGTTGAGCACCTTATATGCCGCATCACTCATCGATGTATACCCTGCCTCAGCATAAATCTGCGGGACGGTGTAGTAACCGATGATATGACTGGTGTCAAGCGTGGCTGTCGCAGCAACGAACTTCGACTTGAATGCCGCCTCTGTCATGTCATAGTCCACAGTAAACGTCTTGCTGACTCCGCTGTTCCATGCGGCTCCATTCGCTTCCAGACGCACCACTGTGTGCGCAGGCTCCCACTTTGCGTAAAGCGTTGCGGTTCTGTTGGAACCGGCAGCAGAAGCATACGTGGCGTTCGTGTCGGACACCCATGTTAATGAACTGCTGATCCACGCGTTTGCACCGCTTCCTGCAGGAAGCCATTCACGCTCGTTGCTGAGCATGACAGTATTTGCATCTTTCGGATTAAAACCTGTCATCCAACCTTTGAAAGCCCATCCTGTGTTGGTGGCAGTCACAAACGCAGGCATATGCTCATCAAAGATGAACTTACCACTCGTGCTACTTCTGCTCGAGATTGTCGGATTGCTCGACATGCTCGTATAGTACACGGAATAGGTCGATGCAGACCTGTTGAAGTTGTATGTAATCGTAGCAACTTCAGGTGTCCATTTGGCATAGACCGTGCGGTCATGGGTTCCAACCCATCTCTTGTTCGCGTTCGTGATAGCGTCCCCAGTCTCTCGACCGGAAACATTAGCAATCACTTTACCGTCTTTGTCAAAGAGCTGGATGGGTGAAGTATCCACACCGCTGTTTGTAGCACTCGTTATCCTGTCGAGGTACCAACCGCCGAAGATATAACCTTTGCGGTACGATGCTCCGATCGTGTCGCCGGTTGCAATCGCATTATCCACAGTAACAGTCTTGGCAGCAACGTCCGCGACTATATCTGTAGAGCCGTAGCCCTCGCCGCTATCCATCGGATTGAAGTAAAGATTATAAACACCATATCCCCAATGCGCGTAGAGCGTTATCTCCAACGGGTTCACATCGTCGCCCACGTGATGTTTGTGCCAAACCTTGTGCGACGAAGCGTCATACAGGTAGCCCGCAGCGGCAAGCTCAGTGGAACTCGTGGCTGTGTTCAAGGTGCCGTCAGCGTTCAGAACCTTTATTCCACCCTCCGGAGCAGTATAGTATCCGGTAATCTGCCAGTTCTTCGGGTTCGTCGTTGCATTGGACGTTACAGCAGTGAAGGCGTATGTTACGTTAGAATCGTAATTGATCTTAGCAGTTCCATCAGCAAGCCCGTATTTTCCCTTATCAAGAGTAATGTGGGTGGGCTTTGCCGTCCACTTTGCGTAAACCGGAAGAATCGCAGCGGATGCAACGTTGTTTTCTACTGTAGAACCACCCGCGCTGAACGAAGAAGCGCTCCCGTCATAAATCCAGTTTGCATTCGTGGCGGAAATATAGTTCGTACCGCTTACAACTCCCTGCCTGTCATAAAGCATGGCGTTTGTCGGAGTGGCTGCATCGGCAGCGACGCCCCAGCCTTCGAATTTCCATCCGGGGTTCTCGGCATACTTCCATGAAGTGACATCAACGCCCTTGTCAAAAGTGACAATCATGTCCGCGGGAACTGTCGGGTTATCGATCATCGCCGCATAGGAAGACTTGTTGGCGTTAAAGCGCAGAGTATAACTCTCAGGCAGCCACTTTGCGTAGAAAGTGGTATTAGTCGTGAGCTGGTAATAGCCGGAGGCATTGGTAATTGTCGTTTTACCCTCGTCCGATTTCACACCGGAGACTCCGTGCGTATTTCCCGGAAGACTTGTGCCAGAGGCAGAGGTATAAATCTGCTTCCCTGAAGTTCCCGCAGCGTCGAGGTAATAACCTGCGAACCTGTATCCTTCGCGAAGCGGTCGCTGCACAGCAGGGAGATAATCGTCAAAATAAGCATTCCCTGTTGTGGTGTTTATCTTAGTCGTTCCGGCACCACCGATGGTCGCGTCAGTACTTCCGGAGTCCGCCCTGTTATTATACGTGATAGTTGACTTAACAGGCGTCCACATCGCGTAAACCGTCTTGTTTCCGGCGGCAAGAGCTCCGTAGCCCGGAGATGTCAGGTTCAAAAGTGTGTTCGTATCAGTGCTGAACCAACCAGAGAATGTATATCCCTGCTTGTAATTCAAATGATTCACCTTCTCCGCATCAGACGGAGATGTGGCAGTCGGAATGCTGATACCCGTGCCGTATTCATAAGTGGAATAGTCGGAAAGAAGAACAAGCCTGTTTGTCCCCGTGTAGCCGTTGTTCGTCCGACTCGTCTCTTGAGCCCTGCCGTTGGTATACTTTATTGCGCCGTCGTTGTAGGTGATCCGCCATTTCTCCAAACGAATGAAATTGAATTCGCCGGAGAGCTGCGTTTTGACATTTCCGTGAACAGAGAGGGTGTCAACCACGATATAGGAAGCAACCTTTACAGCATTCGCTGAGGACGGGTCCGAATCGTAATACTCATAAAGCATCGTGATCTGATAGATTCCAGCGTCACAAGTTCTGGATGTTACATTAGATCCAGCAGCAATATTCGCCTCGTTCCAGGCCACAAGAAGCGTTCCGTCAATGCTCGTGATTGTTGTATGCCGCTTCAGGTTCGACGTGCTCAGGGCATATTTTGCCATATCCTCGTTGGTCGTGGAAATGTTTGCTCCGTCCAGAACAATTTTACCGGTAAGTGTGGTGTAGGTGGAGCCATCCTCGCTGTATGCGACATCAACATACTGAGCGGGAACATAGAGCCTGTTTACAGTGCTGTCGATTGTGATGGAGTGTTCTACCGTGCCTTCGAAGACTACATTGTTAAGGGAATATACCGGAGTTTTGCAAGCCCTGAAACTGAAAGACCAATCGCCTACGCTGAACTCGTGCTCGGTGGATTCCAAACCAGTCTCACCGTCTTTCCAGGGAGTATAAGTCTCGGCACGTCCCTTTCCCAGACCACTGCTGTTTATTGCTGTATAAAACCAGTAGTAATCCTCCATGGCTTCACCGATGTATTGGACACTGAGCCCTTTCCCCTCCGAGTTTGCCCTGGCTGAAACCTTCTTGGTTGTCGGCATGTCGATGCTCGTCGAAGCGTCAGAGCATCCAACCACTAAAGAAAGAATCGCGGCAAAAAGCAAGCAGACAGCAAGCCCTCTGACGACAAACCCTCCTTTTTCCCGTATCAAAGAATTTATGTTCAGTTTCATTTATACAAACTCCCATATTGTAAAATCACTCCGCAGAGGAGAAACAAACCATCAAGGCGGAAGATCTCAAAGAAGTTCTTCCGTCTTAATGGTTTGCCGAGCATTGCTCGGCAAACCGGATTTGAAATCAATCCGAGATCGGACAAATTATATTGTCGCGCTCTTGGAACCCCACTTGGCGTTACAGATAAGTCTGCTACCACCCTGGCTCTTCCAAACGCCCTTCGTAAGACCGCCCTCGACAGTGACGAGCTGAATGTAATCTTCAACACCCGTGCTCTCGCGAACAAGAATACCCTCGTTGGTCAGAAGCAGCGTGCTAGTGTCGCCAACACAGAAGCCGATGATGTAGTGCTCGGTATAAGCCGTACCGGCAGTGAAGGCAGCATCAGTAGTGGATCTGTACTTCTTCTGGTTCGGATCAGAGTCAATAGTGTAGTACGTGAAGTCAGCGAAGCTGGTGAAGCCCTGGATATGATCCTCGCCCTCGACAATCGTGTAATGCACATAGCCGTCGCCGTAACCGGTCTTGGCATTGAACATACCGTTCTCTGCGTCGTACAGGTCGATGTAATCGAGGTTGGTGGTATACGCACCGACAGTCTTGGTCAGCTCAACCCACCTTGCATAGAGATGGATCTCGTAGACATACTCTGAGGATTCCCAAAGTCCGCTGTAGGAAGTGTTCTTGTCCCTTACGTCAGTCTGGGTGATGCAAAGACCATATGCAGCCTCGAAATCGTCTTCTGCAGCTGTTGCAACATAGATCGACTGTGTGGTGTTGTGGCCATCCCAAATATCATAGACAGAAACATCGTTCCGAACCCTGCTTTCAAGATCGTTTCCTTCAACATCCGCATAGTTCGTGTCAGTAACATGCCAATCGGTATCGGTCAGGAACCAACCCCAGAATCCATAGCCATCCTTGAAAGTGGTGTCTGTGGTGGTTTCAAGATACGGCAGGAACATCTCATCCTCGAACGTATAGACAGCGGAAGGAATGCTTACAGTTACAGTCTCGCTTGCGCTTCCATCAGTATCCGTGGTGTAATCAGCCAGCTCCCACGTTGTTCCGCTGGAGTGTGCGTTCAAAGCGTCAAGCTTTCCGGTGAAACCAATAGAAGAATCGGTGTTCACAGTGCCGTCTGCGTTGAAGATCTTTCCATCATGGAGATACACGACAAAAGTCTTGTTGCTTCTCGTCTCAAAGCTTCCGGTGACCTTGACAGTCTTGTTGGAGTGGATGTCAACGGTGTCAACCAGCTTGTAGAATACACCAAGGCTGTCGTACAGAGTCTCGATCTGGTAGGAAGAAGGAGCACCGGAATAAGACGTATAAGACGTCTCGTTATCGACATCCTGGAAATAATCGCTTTCGTAATCCCAAACTGAGTCTCCTGTCTTCAGGTCTGTGATTGTGGAATACTTGAACCAATCATAGACTCCGTCCTGACCCACGTAGTATTCATGCTTAGGATTATCGTCCTTAAGAGACATCACCACAGCGTCGAACGCATAGTCGATTGTTCCATTCTCACCGGTGAAGGGAATATTGTCATCGTTGTTTTCAAGATCAACATACTGCATCGGGACATAGACCTTGTAGCCTTCCGTTCCATCAGCGTTATAGAAATCTGTTGTCGTGACAACGTTTCCGCTTACCCTGTCAACAGAGACCGTGAAGTTGGCCTTTCCGTAGTAGGCAAGTCCCTCTCCAGAAGCGAAGTCGTCGCTTGCAGAAGTGTAAGCCCACAGCTCGAGAGTCCAGTCTCCAAGGCTGTACACGATACCGCCGTTCAAACCCTTAGAATGCTCTGGGTCTGTCGGCCATGCAGTCTGCTCGCCCTTGTAGGCGGGAGTTCCCTCGTAGTTGGTTACTGTGGTCTTGTAGAACCAGAAGTAATCCGTCTCGGTGAGTCTGCCGTAATCAGCGACAAGACCCTTCGTGTTCGAGTTAGGCGTTGTGCCTGCGCCGATGACAACGGCGGTGTTAGCACTCTTGGCAACGGTTGCGCCATCATCAGCACAAGAAGCCAACGCGAAAACAAGAACAAGAAGTCCCAGGGCAAGCCTTGCGATCAAACTTGTTTTTCTCATGTTTCCTCCTAATTAACCTTTGTTAATTATAATTTTTTCCTATAATTATCCACGCGGAACGCGCCCCCTTTGAGAACAGCGCGCCGTGCGGGCAATTTTAATCAGTTCCACCAAGCGTAGAGCGTGCAGCCTCCGCCAATCCAAACAACCTTCCCGTCGTACAGCACTTCCCAGTAACCGTTGTTGTCGTTCCAGTATGAGGAATTTGTGATACGCAAATTCTCACTCTCCCCGGTGGAAATGTTGAAGCCGTATACAGGAAGTGAGACCCCTCCCTTAGTATACACCGGGCTTCCGTCCGCCTCAAGAATCTTCATACCAGCCTCACCCTGAGGTCTGTCGTAGAAGCCTTTGATTGTGGCATTCAGTCCGTTGAAAGTCTTAGGAGTTTCAGAGAGCTTGCTATATGTAACATTGTTAGCAGCACTCTGTGATCTCGACTTTATGTACCCTCTACCGTTCGACGGATCCTCGTACACCCAAAGGTTCAACGTCTTGATTTCAAGAGAGCCGATCTTTGCAACATCGTTCCCGGTTGAAAGCAAGAGCGATACCTGCTTGTCTGCAATGCGGCTTCCATTCTGGGACGTCGAGTGCCAGATAGCGTACAAATCCACAAGACCGTCGACCTTGCTGCTGTCTGTCCAGTCGGAAGACGTCACCGCTCTCGAACCCGCCACTGTCCAGTCGATTTCAACTTTACTGTCAAAATCGGTCTGTGACACGTTTGCTATGATGGCATTATAGTCTGCGTCGGTACCGCTCACCGGGAACATTGCCCGCGAGGACGATTCAACAGCACTGAAGCCCTCAAGCCTCATACCACCGGACGCCTGACTCGTACCGTACCAGTCGAGCTCGTCGACAGACTCGAAAACAACATCATTTCCATATACCGTAGTGAAGCTCGTCATCACGGCATCCGAAGAATAGTTATATCTTCGCACACGGAAATCGGGAGTCTGAGCCTGAACGGTCTCCGCGTTCGGATCCAGCGTTATCCTATATCTCTTCGGCATCCAGTGTGCGTACAGATCCAGGCTCTTTGTAATAGTCTCCACCGAGCGATCATTGGCATCGTCCCAATCGAAGGCATAATCAGCCGGAGTCTTCCCAAATGCGTCCTGGGCGGTTGAAGCGTAGTCGCTGAACGTCGTCGACGTGGTGAACCAGCCGAAGAAATGGTATCCGTCCCCAAGATCCCAATCCTTGAAATCCTCTGCAAGACGGAGATCCCCGTCGCTCAGACTAGCTCCCTGCTCGGTCGCCGGCTTCGGCAGATACTCACCATACTGGATATTGAATACCTTCGTCGGATCTTCGGTGCCGATCCAGTCTTCCTTCATCCAGTTGAAGTGGAATGTCACGTCGAAGCTGTTTGCCGGTATGTACTGGGCGTAAAGCGTGAGCGTGCCGTCCTCAAGGCCATTCCCGAGGTATGTCCAAACCGCTGTACCGTCAGTGCTTCGAACAGTTGTGTAGCTCGTGGTACCGTCATTTATTCCCGTGACACCCGTCGGAGTGCTGTATGGTCGAAGCAGCTGATCAAGCACCTGGAACTCAAAGTAGTCCGTATCAAGTCCCTCGGATGTGTCGTACACGCTGTGCGTACCGTCCGAATATGCGTTCTCAAGGCTGCTCTTGCCGAGGTAAGCTCCTGAGAGCATATAGCTGTATCCTGACGGATAGAGAATCGTCGCCGTTGTGACGGGAGACGCACCCTCGTATACATACTCGATTACAATGTCTTCCGCAACATCCGCGGGATTTGCGTCGGTATGATCCTTCGGATAGACGTTCTTCACTGTGACTGTGGTCTTCACCGGAGTCCAATGTGCATAGAGATTCACCGTACCACCGTCGGAGTCGAGCGACCAGTTCTGAAGCACAACGCAGTCCGTCATGTTGATACGAGAATTGTCATCCATGAGATATCCGGTTGTGACATCAGCGTCGTCTATGACAGTGCTCGTCGTGAACCATCCCTCAAAACGGTATCCAGCGCGTGCCGGCGTGAAGCTTATCGTCGAGAAATTGGTGTTGTAGTCGACACCAGTCAGAACAACCTTGGTCTGACCTATCTCAGTACCGGAAACGTCCTCGACAATGCCGGTTCCGTCTCCTATAGTCATCGGAGATATGCTGTTCACATCCTCCGCGCCGTAGAAATTCACTGTATACTTCTTCGGTTCCCAGACCGCATATACTTCGGTGAAGGTTGTGAGCGTGTCTCCGGCAACTCCACCGTCGGACATGTACTCGCTTATAACGAACTCATCGCCTTTTTCAACAGTTTTCTTTCCTGTGGATTCAGCATCGTAACCATTCTTGAAAGCCCAGTTCTTGAACGTGTAGCCAGGCCTGAATGTAGGATCCACCGCTATGTCTTCAATCGAAGTCGGCGTGAGGATCGAGAGGTCGTCCGCCCTCTGGTTGGCGTAATAGTCCATCCAACCGGTGTAATCGCTCGTGTCGTCCCAAGTCGAGTTCTGGTCGATATCGGTCTTCTGCACCCAGTAATCAACACCGACGTTCGTCGCTGCGTTTATCCAGTGCGCCCAAAGACTTAACTCCGCCTCATCAACCATCCACTCCCCGTTGGAGTTGGTATATACGCGATATCTATAGTTGCCATCGGAACTCGCGATATCCGTGGTTCCCTCGACTTCCGCCTTCAGATCCCAGTGGTCGCCGGTCTTACCGTCGAAGACCATAGTCTTCTCGTCGTTCTTCTTATACGTCACGGAATCCCAGAACGCAATCTGTCTTCCTGTGGCATCCCTCGGAATTCCCGGGGACTTCTCGAAATAGCTCCGCACGGTACCGATCTCAACGAGAATTTCACCGTCGGTCTGATCGGCACTGTTTACAGCAGCGGCGGGCCAGTTGTTGAGGACGTTTATCTTTGAGTAGCTGCCGTCCGGGAGCCACTTCGTGACAACAGCCCTGATATCAACCCTGCCTTCGCCGTCATTTGGAGTGAGTCTCGTGATTTCAGCAGGAATTATCGCCTTCTGCATCGTGTCAATAACAGTGCGACCCGCTGCGTCAGTTGTGCTCGTGAAGCCCGCACCGTAGTTCAGCGATGTCCCCTCTACAGGCTCTCCTATTCCATGAGACACACCGCTGTCATCAGTATATGTGGTCCGCGCATAGTAGAAAGCCATCTCCGCAGGACGTCCGCCTGTCTGCCTATACGGCCGCTCGATCACAATCTCCGAACACGACGTTGTACTGTTTGCGTTGATTTTCGGGAAATAATACGCACGTACGTACTTGTAATCATCATTTGCGCCGTCTTTTATGAGACCCTCGAGATCGTCCGGATCGGCTGGAAGAGCCACTGAACCATTCGGAACAATCCAAAGGACGTTCAGACCTTCCTTGTTCCTGATGTTGTTGCTCTGCCAATATCTGTAGTTTCCCGTCCTCTCCGTGCTTACTATATAGCTCTCGTCTATGTACTTGTTGTTCGGAACAACAATGAGGAGGTTCGGGTTGTCATATTCTCCAAAGGCAAGGTCTCCGATGTTCGCCGAATCCGTACCTTTGAAAATCACCTGGGTAAGAACCCGGTTTGAGAAAGTCTCTCCGTTTCTGTGCACCCTGTCGCTGTTCAGCGAAAGGAAGGCATTCGAACCGACCTGCTGAATCGAGCCGTCGAAAATCAGCTTGTTCACATTGTCAAAGACCGGGTCGTTGAACTCGCAGGCGATCTCCGTGACCCCCTTGAACTCAAGAATCGTCGGACTTCCGGAAAGATAGTTCAAAACCTGCTGCTGGTCGGAAATCACCGTGCTCATCAGCCCGATCTCCCCGTTTGCCGCAGTCTTGGCATCAGATGAAATCGTACCGCCGGTTGGAATCACCCATGCCACGGGCACCTTATTCTCGTCCCGGAGAAGATGGTCGGCATCGCCATCGCAGGACGCAAGGGCGATGAGCGGCATAACCAGCGCCGCCATAGCCAGCAGTATGTATGAGATTTTCAGTTTTCCACCATGTTTACTTCGCATCGGTTTCTCCGTTTGCCTCGCGCATCCTCGTCCGGTTCCGGCTTCCGGGCTTCCCCGTCCGCCTACTTGTTCGCCGTCCAGCGCCTTATCTATATAACTTGGCCAGGTCTCCCCAACCGCACAAATAACCCTGTTATTAATTCCTGATTCACCACTCGTAAGTCAGTCCGACACTCCCAGTGACGATAAAATCCGTATAATTCACATTGTTGCTGTTTGCGCTTCCAGAAAGTGTTTTGTCAGAGAAAGAAATATGCGGCTCAGCCGAAACGCCCACTGAGAAGCCCTTGCCAACATCCAGGTTCACCCCAATTTCCGCTCCGAAGCCAAAATTAAAATTCTTTGAATACGTGACATGAAGAAGCCTTCCCCCAACATCAGCCAGGACGAAGAACTTGAAGGTTTTCTCTTTGATTTTCGGAGTATAGTAGCCGACTCTGGCATATATAGGACAAACAACGCAGTTACCGTTCTTATTGATCCAATCACGCGGATCGTTCTCAACATCCTCTTCACTTGCGAGGTAGTAATCGAATATCCCGACCTGCGCACCCATCGCAAGACCATTATCCAGAACATGCAGATACCCAAACTGGATACCGACACCGTAATCTGAAGTATCCGTCTTGTCGTCCCTATCAGAGGAAGCGTAGCGGAACCACGAATACGGAGAAATGGAGGTCTTGAAGATGTTGGATGCGAACGCGGAGCCCGCAAAAGCACATGCAAGCAGCAGCGTCGCCAGCGTCAGGCAAATCTTCTTTTTCATCATGACTCCTCAAAGCCGGAGCTGGTTTTTCCAGCGGAGGCGCGGTAGGACTCGCGAAATCAAGCTTTTTCTGTTCTGAACGGCATCTCTCGAACCGTTTCCAATCCGTCCTCAAAAAACAATACGCCCACTTTCGGCACCGTACCTTTGTCTAAACAAAATACCACTCCTCTTTTTGCTTTTCAAGTTTTTTTGATATTTTTTTAAAATTTTGTATTTTTGTGAAGTTTACACTGGGTAATTTGTTTGTTTCGTGCGGGTTAAAACAGGGTTCGTGATTCGGGCGCGGCTACTTTTATTGCAAGTATCGTACGGACTTGGACAGGAGTTGCAAGCCGGAGTCAGTTCAATCTCTGTTCGTATTGTGCGGGCTTGGACAGGGTTCGTGATTCGGTCGCGGCCTCTCATGGGTCGGCGGAGCGCAGAGTCAGGTATGTGGGCAGATGGTCAGAGACTCCGGAAAGGAGGGATCTGTCCCAGCGGGCAGGACGCCCTTCAAGACTCTCGAGTATACCCCTGAATACAATCCCGGCGTCTTCCGGAACCCAAACAGGGCTGTAAGAAGGAAGAATATGGTCGATTGTCTCCCACTCTCCGGCATAGCAGTACGTACCCGGAGCGTCGAAAGAAATACTCGGATCCAGCACGGGGGAATACCAAACCTCGCGGGAATATGCTGACGAGACGGATAAGGGAGGCGCGGCCTCCCCTCGGCGGACCGCGCCGGAAGA
>CAMKPI010000004.1 GCA_946414625.1 uncultured Spirochaetaceae bacterium
TGTAGGTCGGATGTGTGTAGGTCCAGTCCATGTCCGAATGGATCAGCGTCCCTTCGCATGGTCCAAGCTGACTGACGACATCCCTGACCTGTTCTAGGCTCATGTGTCTGCTGATTCTGTAGGAAACAATCTCACGGTTCCAGATATCCATCACCGCAGCTATGTAGACCCATCCCTCATCTGTAGGCAGATAAGTGATGTCTGTCACAAGCTTCTGCATAGGTTTGTCTGTTGAGAAGTCTCTTGCAAGTACATTGCTCGGAAGCTCGACGGGATTCTCCTTGAAGGCCAGATAGTGGTTCTTCGGATAACGTCTTCTGCGAATCTTGGCATGCAGATTGAACTTACCCATACACGCTCGACACGCTTGTGGTTGAGTTTCTCTGCAAACCCCTCATTCACAAGCCATTTTGCCATTCTCTTGGACCCGTAGGCCCACCGGTTCTGCTCCTGGACGCATCTGATGGCCTCAGAGAGCTTCTTGTCTTTCTGGTTCTCGTCATTCTCATGGCTCTTCCAGAAGTGATAGGTGCTGGAACTCAGTCCAAGCTCTTCAAGACATCTTTTGAGAGGGATTCCAAGTCTTCTACATTCGCCAATCGCTCGTAAAGTCTTTTTTTTTGAGGATCCGTCTCGTTTTCCGCGCAGACACGGAAGTACGTTCCGTAGATAGTAATTCCTTCTTGTAGCGATTTGATTTTCTTCTGGTCTTTTATCATGGGAACCTCCTTTCCGGGGTCTGCCCCGTTTTCTGGAGCAGACTCCGTACTCATTATAATTCCTTTTCCACATCTTCAGTGTGTTTTCTGGAATCCCGTACTCAGCGACAATCTCCGCCCATGTTGTCTCTGATTCGGAAATGGCTTTTACAATTTCGACCTTTCCTGATTCCGTCAGAGTATAATCAAAGTTCCTGAATCTAGACTCAAGCCAAGAATAGTCGCCAGAGTCAAAGGAATTCACTATTCTGCGAGCATATCTCCTGTTCATTCCAATTTGATTTGCAATGAACTCTCCTCTGAAGCCTTTTTTGTAGAGCTCAAGAAATCTCTTTTTCTGTTCTTCTGTTATTTTAGGCAAAATGAAACCCCCATTGTGGATTTGCTCCAATCAATGGGGGGTCGGTTCAGATTGGCAACCCTTTTTTGTCGGAGAGACCGGGATTCGAACCCGGGAAGGCTTTCACCTTACACGACTTCCAATCGTGCACCTTCGACCGCTCGGACATCTCTCCTTTTGCGATTCCGCGCATCCCGATAATCTTAAAGACTCTCCGTTTCGGGAATCTCAGACCATTTGAGATACGCAACATGGCGAGTCTAGCAAAATCCGGAATTTTTGTCCATACCCTCACATCAAGCGCAAAAACACGCTGAAGATCAGTCATAGCATAAAAAGCAATGTGCTTCTACGTCTCGAACGTGACGAGAGTTCATTTAATCCGAGCGTTCACAGCAAAACAAAGAGCTGCGCTTCCGGACCGCGAACATAATCTAATTTCGTTATTTCCAACCCTGAAGCTTAAAAAGCCATATTCTTCTAAACCACCCCTGAGCGTCAGAGTGCGTCCAACAAGGGGCTCGCCATGGGTCTTTCAAAATACTCTGTCTCATACATTCAGAATAGCCACTCAATCAGGACTTCTGCTCTCGCTCTGGTCCCTCCGACCCAAAGCCGGAAACGGATATCCGGGAATCAAGCGGAGATGATTCGGCAGCAAAACCTCTGCTGCCCCCAGGTCTGTATACCCGCTATCGATTACCGACCATGACACACAGCCCTCATTATTCATGGCCTTGATTATTCATGACACAAATCTTCAGGACAAACACGGATCGCTCTGGTGCCTGCTGACAAGACGCGCAAAGACATGATATGATTTTTTGTATCGGCGCAGAGGAAAGAGCCTTAAGGTCTTTTCGACATCGCTCAAAACCTGTGCACCGGTAAACCATGCGAAACTCCGGAAAAGTCCGGAGACAGGAAGGAAGATAATGGTGAAAGTTTTGTCAGTAGGCGGGTCTATAATCTCCCCGGACGGACCCGACACAGCTTTTTTGAAGGATTTCACGGCAGGAATCAAAGCTTACCTCGCGGATAATCCCGAAGAGAGGCTCGTCATGGTCACAGGCGGAGGCGGACCCGCCCGAAACTACCAATGCGCGTATAGGAGCGTCGTGCCGGAAAGCGAGCAGACCGCCGATGCAGAGGACTGGCTTGGAATCCGGGCGACCAGAATCAACGCAGAACTAGTGAAGGCCGTTTTCGGAGAATTGTGTAAAGATCCCGTCGTAACCGACCCAACGGCTCCCGACGTGTCCTTCACCGGACGCATTCTTGTTGCGGCAGGATGGAAGCCGGGCTTCTCCACAGACACCGACGCCGTGTACCTCGCCCGCAGATTCAAAGCGAAAAAGGTCGTAAACCTCTCCAACATCAAGAAAGTATATACGGCAGACCCGCGCAAGGATCCGTCAGCAAAACCCATAGACAACATTTCCTGGGACGACTTCATCGGCAACATAGTCGGCACAGAATGGAAAGCGGGACTCAACGCTCCTTTCGATCCGATTGCATCGGGCATCGCGCGGGAGGAAGGAATCACGGTAATCTGCGCAGACGGCAGGAACCTGGAAAACACCCTCTCGATCCTGAAAGGCGACTCTTTTGAAGGAACCGTGATAGGATAAAACGCAGGATTCTTCCGTTCCGCCTCATCTAGTCCTCAGTTCTGATTCCGGCAAACATGCACAGTTTCTTGCAGTAGTCAAGCATTTCTCTGCACACTTGCCGGTCTTTTTTTGTCGTCTTTGCAGACAAAAAAGCCTCCCGTGCACTCTTCATCAGGAACAGCACATCCCTCTCCGGTCTGAGCGGCGGGCAAAGCAGAGAGCGCCTCACATGCTTCTTCCAGCCGCTGACATGGGCAAGCGACGCATATTCAAGGTAGTTTCTGCAAATATACCGGTTCAAAAGAGTATTGTACTTTTTGTTCTCAAACTTCAGGTCAAGGTCGGTCAGTTTTTCTTTGTCCGTATTCCTGACAATGGTAAAGAGCGTCTTATCGATATTCGACGGAAATGAATCTGCATACAAGGTTAAGTCAGGATCATCGGTGCGTGGCTCAATCTCCGTTTTCTTCAAGGTCAGGACAAAACGCCGGATGTCGAAAAGGCGTTTATCAAGCATGCGACCCCGTTCCACAGAAACGGATCTGTCCAACGCGAGCCGTTTCCAATCCTCGTCGCCACGCAGGACCGAGACCGGAGATATAAAAGGAGTCTTGTTAATCCGCACACCGATGACTCCGGGTATTTTATCAAGCGCTGAATAATACGTATGAGAAAAACCCGATTTCTCAGAGTTTTTTTCGGAGTCTTTTACAGAATCGTTTCCCGAGCCGGAATTGAAGCATCCATCGGTACTCCCGCCATCCGACCCCTCCCCGCAGGAACCTTCATCGCATAGCCCCTGGGCATCCGGTGTGCTGACAATTCCTTTGAGTTCCGCGCTTTTATCCATCCGCGAAACCCTGTCCACGGCAGAGAGAAGGTCCCGTGTGTCATACGAAAGATTGAAGCAGATCATCAGGTTCCTGTCCGCCGGATCCTCACAAAGAGGATAGAGAGCCCTCGTGCAGCCGCTCGGAGACGTGAAATTGAACTGCTGGTACAACACGATGTTCTTCTCCACATCCGGACCGTGCTGGAAACACTCATAAAGATTCTGTTTAAACTTGAATTCCAGATAATAATCGAACAGGGCACGCTGCTTCTCACGTATCAGACGGGCAAGCGCAATTGTAGCCCTAACATCAGACAAGGCATCATGGGCGTTCTCATGGTCTATACCGTTGGCTCGGGTAAGAACTTCCAGTCGCAGCACCGGGTTTCCATTCTCCTCGTTCTCCGGCCAAATTATCCCGTCCGGACGCAGGTCGTGGCAGGCTCTTGCAAGAGTGAGCACGTCCATTGTGGAATTGCCTCCGTCCCAGAACCACCTGTACGGATCCAAAAAATTTCGATACAAGGAATTACGAATGAACTCATCATCAAACGCAGAGGAATTGAAGCCAGCAATGCAGGTGCCTGGAACGCTGAAAATATTGTTTATGGTATTGATAGCCTCGGCTTCAGGCACTCCGTTTTCCATAGCATAGAGAGGACTTATCCCCGTTTTCAGCGACGCTTCAAGGGACGGAACATAGTCGGCTGGAGGCTTCACATACAGCACCACGGGCGGCTCGATTTCGTTCAGTTCCGTGTCTGTCCGTATGCACGCAAACTGACAGATCCTGTCATAGGCAGGATTAACGCCGAAAGTTTCCAGATCGTACCAAACAAAGGAGCGAATCCTGCCGCTCTGTTCGCGAGCCTCCAAAATCCTGTTAATCTTTGCAAAATCCATAATATATGATAACATGATTCTAAAGTACTCGTCAAGTTGCGAAGCAAAGTTTTACAGTCGCAACATGGCAGATTATGCTGTATAATTTCAATGTTCATTATTATCACCCGGCCTATCAAGGAGTGCACACGCCAAATGAAAGCCAGCATTTTCTTACACAACAACAATTTACTTCCAGAATCAGTCGACATGGATGCAATCGTGAAGCTGATTTTAAGAGAAATGGACGCAGCCGTGAAAGGCGAGGCGTCGAGCCTTTCGATGCTGAACAGCCGTCTCAGGGCAGACTATCCGAGGCAGAAACAGGGTACACTCTGCTCAAATGCTTCCGCACCAGAAGCAGTCGTTCACGACGCAGATGTCGCAAAGAAAGCTGCTTTCAGCGGGGATAACACAGAAGGGAAAACTGTCTTAGCAATTGACGCGGGCGGCACCAATTTCCGGGCATGTCTTGTTAATTTCAAGCCGGACGGCGGATACGAGACAAGCGGCCTCACAGCGACAAAAATGCCAGGAACCGACACAGAGGTTTCAGCGGAAGCCTTCTATTCGGAAGTCTCACAGAGAATCCGAAGCCTCGTGGAAAAGGCGGACCGCATAGGCTTCTGCTTCTCATATCCTGCCATAACATTCGAAAACGTCACGGGCGTAGACGGAATCCCGATTAAACTCACAAAGGAAATCAAAGCCGGAGGGATCATAGGAAAACCGCTCGGGGAGAATATTTTCAGATGTCTTGCCGAGTCTGGAATCGACATGTCGAGAAAAAAGATGGTAATTCTGAACGACACCGTCGCGACGCTCCTCGCGGCAGTTCCTCAAGCCGCTAAATCCGGCGCGGATGAGGCGTTGGGCTTCATCCTGGGAACAGGAACGAACTGCGCTCATACGGAGAACGGTTGGGTGATAAACCAGGAATCGGGAGGCTTGGATCTCTCTCTGGGGCAGTTGGACAGTGATTTTTTCCAAACTACAGCGCAGCCCGAAACACAGAAGTTCGAGAAAATGATCTCCGGCGGATATATCGGTCCCTTTGTCCTGTTTGTCTTGTCCAGAGCTGTTTTGGAAGGGGTTTTTTCCGAGGAATTCACCCTGCCTGAAAGAATCTCAACGGCAGATGTCGGATCTTTCCTGCTCTCAGAGCCGGGGTGTATGTTTGGCTCCGCCGCAGAAGCGGACAAGCGTGCTGCCGCTGAAATATGCACAAGTGTGACGGCTCGCTCAGCGCGTCTTGCCGCATGTATGCTCGCAGCCTCTGCAATAAGATCTCTCAAAGTCTCCGACAGCGTCCCGAACGCCGGAAACGGAGCCAACACAGACTCACTCATGCTGGATACAACCAAAAATCAGGCTCCCAGGAAAATTATAATAAATGCAGATGGCACAACGTTTTACAAATTACCAAAACTCAGAGAAAAAACCATAGATGCGCTCACAAAGTTCCTAAGTCGGTATAATATAAACCCTGAGTTCATACACATCGAAGACTCTCCTACCATCGGAGCCGCTGTGGCTGCACTGACAATTTGATAGCATAAACCCTTACCGGATGGCGTCAGCTTTTTGAGCGGCGCCGCGGGAGGGGCTCCGAAAAATACCAGAGCCCGGATTCACAACCCGAATTCACAAACCCGTCCAGGCTCTTTCCAAGGGGATTCAGGCGCGCCACGAGACTCTGTCTTTTGACTCTGTCTGTTTTCACAATCCTCTGTCAGTGCTTCGCAAGGGGCCGCCAGCGTTTTCACCGGTATTAGCAGCACATCCCGAGATCCGCTCCGACATTGCTCAGGGCTCCGCCAGCGTTTTCACGGATTCTGAAGGGGTCTCCCGGATCATTTCGGCGCTGATGTACCAGTGTCGACGATTTGCGAAAAATTTCCTAAAACTTCCTAGAACAGCCTTTCGGCGAGACGCCCAAGGATCGGCGCAAAAACCAGCGCAAAAGTGAAATTGGCAGTCTTGAATTTCTTCAAGCCAAGAAGACCCAACCCTATCATTATCAAAAGAACACCGCCGGCTGCGGAGAGCTCCCCTATTCCAAGAGGCCCGAGCAAAGGCTCTATCCAGCCCCCGAGCAAAGTGAAAAAACCTTGGTAAACAAGAATAAACAGAGCTGAAAACACAACCCCTATACCGTAGACGGAACCGAAAACAACAGCCATGCAGCCGTCCATCACCGATTTGATGAAGATTGTGGACATCTCTCCGCTAACACCAGCCTGGATAGAGCCCACAACGGACATCGCCCCGCTGCAAAAAAGGACCGAGGCATTGAGAAATCCGTGCGCGAACCGTGCGCCCGGGGACATCCCCTCCTCCACTACGTCCTGCTCTGACTCGCCGAGGAGCCTCGAAATCTTTTCCCCCAGAGACAAAATCCTGTCCTCCAGCCTCAAGGCATAACCCAAAAAGCCTCCTAGAAGCAGAGAAACAAGCAGGGAGAGAAAATTTGAAGACTGGAGTGCCATCTGAATTCCCATGACAATGGTCGTGAGACCCGCACAGGAGAAAACAACATCCCTGAATGATTCTCCAACCCTTTTTCCAACCAGAAGCCCCAAAACACCGCCTGCGATAACAGCAAAGCAATTTACAAACACCGCAATCATTATCAATAATATAGCATAGAGTAAGTTTTTACTAAAGTGAGGCCGATACATGTATGTGGTTCTTTTGGCAGCAGGACTCTCTACGCGGATGGGGGAGATGAACAAGCTGCTTCTTCCCGTTGACGGAAAGCCTCTCATCCTCCGCAGCGCCATCGAAGCCATGAATTTTCTGCGCACTCTTGATACGGACGGAACGCTTCTTATCGTGACAGGACACGAGGCGGACAAGGTTCGCGCCGCAGTGGAGCCACCGCTTGAAGAAGCACTAAAAGAATTCAGAGCCGAAAACAGAAATGAAAACGTGCAGAAAAAAAACCTCACACTCCGATTTGTCCACAATCCTGAATACATGAAAGGGCAGTTCACTTCCGCACGGAAAGGAGTGCAAAGCATTCCCCACGGTGAAGATTTTTTTATCATGCTTGGAGACATGGCAAAAATCAGATCTTTCCATTACACACAAGTGCTTAAAAACGCCGATTCCGATTTCGATGCTGCGCGACCCGTCTTCCAGGGCGTCCCGGGCCATCCGGTGCTCTTCAAAAGCTGTGCTGAAAGCAGAATTCTCTCCGCACCGGAGAGCGAGAAGATGAGCACCGCTCTTAAAAGCCTGAAGGTCCAGAGAATCAATATGGCAGACCCTGCATACATACAGGATATGGACACCCCTGCGGATTATTCAGCTCTCACCAAGGAATAGGAGCAATTCCCGCGACCGGCTTCCGGGTCTCCGAGCCCTCGCGCCCGCTAGTATCAGGTGTCAGGGAACACAGAGCACACCCGGGCGTCTGGGTCTCAGATCCCTCGCACCTGCAAGTATTATAAGTCAGAAACACTACCCGCGCCCGAGCCTCTGGGGCTCAGATCCCTCGCGCCCGCTAGTATCAGGTGTCAGGGAACACAAAGCACACCCGGACGCCCAGATCTCAGATCCCTCGCACCTGCAAGTATTATAAGTCAGAAACACTACCCGCGCCCGAGCCTCTGGGTCTCCGAGCCCTCGCGCACGCAAGTATCAGGTGTCAGGGAACACAGAGCACACCCGAGCGTCCAGGTCTCAGATCCCTCGCACCTGCAAGTAAATCGCGTCAAAAGCACTCCCCAAGCCCGGCGTCCGGGTAAGTTTTTACAAAACCCGCTTGACTCCAGCGGAAACTTAACACAGAATTCCAATCAGGAAATTATCGCAGAGTATTGAATGCTCCAACTTGGTGGCAGCGAGACAGATCCCGTGCAACCAATGGGCAACCATGAGAGAAAGAAAATGCCCAAAATCATCAACCACGACGAACGTCGGGAAATAATCATCCGAACAGCCCTCAGACTTTTTGCTGAAAACGGAGAAAAGAACACAAACCTTTCGCTTGTCGCGGAGAGCTGCGCACTCTCGCGTGGAACAGTCTACCAGTATTTTTCCAGCATACAGGACATATATCTCTCGGCAATAAAGGCCGTCACGGACTCGGCGCTCGAAAAGTACAAATCCTCACAATGGCTGGACTATGACGACATCGCAGGATCATTGCAGAGAATCGCAAATGACTGCCTCGAGATTGCCGACCAATATATGCAGGACATTGTGAACCTGATAAAGATAATGCCGACAGCGGAATTCGACATCCACAAAGAAATCAAGCGGCGCACAGCAAAAATCCGTCTTCTTATGATCAGGGCGCTGAGAGCAGGCGTCGAAAAGGGACTGCTGGAGCCTTGCAACCCCACAGAAGTGTACGAAACCATGGCATCTCTTATAGGCTCATACTGTTTTCAGAACGCGTTCTTCCCCGAATACGCCGCACGGATAAAGCCTCTTCTCAAGTTATACATCGACAACCTCAGAAAGGACGAAAAAAAGCCTGCGGCGGGTGAACCGACTTCGACTCATTGACCACAGGCAATTACAAATCTATTCTCTAAAAGTCAATCCGAGAGAGGTAAAAGGGCACATCCCCTCACTCGCCTGGCAGTATGTCAGAACGCCAGAACAACCTCTCCGTGCGGATATCTTTCGGAGACCCAACTCTTCACCTTATCAGACTGAAGAGCCTTCACAAGAGCCTTAACCGCAGGCTTGGACTCATTGCCGCTCTTCACCGACACGATGTTCACATACGGAGAATTGGCATCCTCAACCAAAAGCCCATCAGTTGTGGCGTTAAGCCCCGCGGGAATTGCATAGTTGCCGTTGATAACGGCAAAATCGACATCGCTCAGCACCCGTGGGAGGCTCGCCGCCTCAATCTCCCGGAAACGCAAGCCCAGCTTGTTCTCAACGATATCCATCGGAACGCTCTCAAGATTTCCCATGTCGCGAAGGCGAATGAGCCCGGCGTTAGCCAAAAGCAAAAGGGCGCGTCCCTCGTTCGTGGGATCATTCGGAATGGCAATCGTGGCACCAGAAGGCATCTCGTTTATATTCTTATACTTCGCTGAGTAGAGCGCAATCGGCTCAACATGGATTCCTCCTGCATTCACAAGATGATATCCGTGCTCCGTGTTAAACGAATTCATGTACGGAATGTGCTGGAAGAAATTTGCGTCAATCTCCCCGCTCTCTACTGCATCGTTCGGTGTCACGTAGTCGGTAAACTCCTTCACCTCAAGCACGTATCCCTCTGCAGCCATCTCGTCCATGACAAGACGAAGCATCTCCGCATGAGGCTCCGGCGTGGCGCCGACCACTATCTTATTGCTGCCTTTTTCCTTGGCGCCGCCAGAGAAGGCGGAAAAGGCGCAAAACAAAATAAGCAAGACAATCAGTATTCTCTTCATATCTTACCTCCTTTTAACAATGTTGGAGCTGATTCGGCTTCCTACAAACTGAACCGCCTCCACCAAAACAATTATCACAAGAACCGACACAAGCATCACGTCGCTCCTGAAACGCTGGTAACCATAACGAATGGCAAGGTCTCCAAGACCGCCTCCGCCGATTGCACCTGCCATTGCAGAGTACCCTATAAGGTTAATAATTGTCAAGGTCACACCGGATACCAGCGAAGGCAGAGCCTCAGGAAGCAGGACTTTGAACACTATCTGTCTGTTTGTACTTCCCATGGCACGTGCGGCGAGGATGACTCCCTTGTCCACCTCTTTCAAGGCGTTCTCGATGACACGGGCGACAAACGGAGCCGCCGCGATTGAAAGCGGTACGATTGCAGCGCGTGTTCCTATTGATGTGCCCAGAATCAGGCGGGAGAGCGGAAAGAGAAGGATCATCAGTATGATGAACGGGAACGAGCGCAGGACGTTAACAATCCGGCTCAAAACCTCGTTCAGCACGGGCTTCGGAGAAATACCTCCCTCCTTCTCGCTGGATGTGACGCACAGGAGCACCCCCACCGGCAGCCCCAGAACCAACGAGAACAAAGCTCCGAAAAAAACCATCTCCAGGGTCTGCAGAGTACTTTCCAACACAAGATTCCAAATCATTTCCCCGCCTCCTCGACCTTCACGTTCTCCTTCTTCAGATCCTCAAACATTTCGCGAAGAGAATCCGGGTCCCCCGTGATGTCGCACTCCATGGTGCCGTAGCTCTCCCCGTCTATGGTCTGTATGCCTGCACCAAGTATGTTCATATCAATACTGTACTTCTTTATCAGGTGCGAAAGGATGGGTTTGCCGGTGGCCCCAGGAGCAAAGCGCAATATATAGTGTCCTTTGTCACCGGAGAATAGAAGCATACCGCCTTCCGGCCCGCTCGGGGCGAGATTTGCCAGGAAATCCTTGACAAGAGGCGTTTTTGGAGACGAGAAAAGCCCCTGCGTGGTGTTGTGCTCGACCACCTTTCCTGCTTCGAGCACATAAACATAATCACATGTGTCGCGAACCACCTCCATCTGGTGCGTTATCATCACCACCGTGAGGTTCATCTTGGCCTGCACTTCCTTTATCAGGGAGAGGATCGAACGCGTGGTCTGCGGATCAAGCGCGCTTGTGGCCTCGTCGCAGAATAAGATCTCCGGATCTGTGGCAAGGGCACGCGCAATGCTCACCCTCTGTTTCTGACCGCCCGAGAGGGTACTTATCGGAGCGTAGATCTTGTCCTCCAGACCAACAAGAGACAGCAGGGAGCGAACCTTGGGAAGAATTTTCTCCTTCGGCACACCGTTTATCTCCAGAGGATACGCAACGTTCCCGCCGGCGTTTCGGGAAGAAAAAAGGTTAAAATTCTGGAAAATCATGCCGATACGGCGCCGTCGCGAGGTCAGGGCGTCCTTATCCAGATTATCCACCCTCTCCCCGCCGAACCACACTTCTCCGCTGTCCGGGCGTTCCAGAAGGCTCATGAGACGAACCAGCGTGCTTTTTCCTGCTCCGCTTCGTCCGATGATTCCGATTATCTTGTTGGACTGCACCGTGAGTGATACGTCGTTTATCGCGTCGACCCCATCATAATGTCGCACAACGTTGTTTACCCTGATTTCCATAATTCAATCTTCCTTATCCCAAGGGAAGCCGCCGAACACAGGCCTCGCCGTATATTCATGTACGCTCTCCAAGCCATCCATCGCGTCCAAAACGCGGAAGCAGAGCTCTTCCTGTTCCGCCTCTCCGGGATATGTAAAGACTGGAGCAATCCACGCGGTGCGCCGGCGTATGTCCTCCACAAGGTCGTCGAACCTGACTAGTCCTCCTGTCAGTATGATCGCGTCCACGTTCCCTTCAAGCACCGCAGCCATCGAGCCGATGCACTTTGAGACCTGATACACCATGGCGTTCCAGACAAGCGTGGCGTGTTCATCGCCCTGGGATATCATCTCCCGAACCTTGTCCGAATTCGAGGTTCCAAAATGGCTCACAAAGCCGCCAGAGCGCGAACACATCCGGCGCAGCTCTTCAACGGAATGGTTTTCAAGAAACTTCGCCACCTTCAGAACAGGTACAGTACCAAGCCGCGTAGGACTGAAAGGCCCGTCACCGCTTGCTCCGCTGTTGCAGTCAACCATCCTGCCCTTCATGTGCGCGCCGATGGAAATGCCCCCGTCAATATGCGCCACGATGAAGTTGCAGTCATTGTAAGGACGCCCTATTTTCTTCGCGTGGATTCGAGCGGTAGCTTTTTGGTTCAGGGCATGGCTCTGCGCGTCGATGTTGAGGCCCTTGATTCCCGTGATTCTTGCCAGATCCCACAGCTCGTCGATGTTTATCGCGTTTAAGGTATACATCCTGGATGAGTCCTTCCGTCCAAGAGACCTCCCTTCCAAAAGGAAAGGCTCGGTGCCTTCCGATCCGCCCATACCTGTGCACAGAGTATATGCACAGAGCACTCCAAGCTTCGACGCGTGATCGCCTCCGCCTACCTCGTTCCAGGTGTCTTTGTAAAGGGTCCTGTCAATCCGGATCACACCCTCCCTCTGCGGCCAAGCACTTCCACCCCGGCCTACAAACACATCTACATCGGCTGTGGACGCGCCATACTTTTCCAATAGGGAGCAAATCACGGAAATCCTGAAAGGTACTTGATCATTCACAGTCGGATACCGGAGGAGGACTGGTGCGTCGTGGAACACGCTGTCAGTAAAAATCTCTCTCCTATTCTCATACAATGAAAGTTTCGTACTTGTCGAACCCGGGTTTATTATCAGTATCTTCAATTTTTCCCCCTCTCCACGCCCACAATCACAGGCATGAGACGCCTCCTGTTTCTTACGGCAACAAAGTTTGCAACGAAAAAACTTACTCCCATCAACGCAAAACCCGAAAAGGCAGATGACATCTCGCCTAAGCCCATAAAGAACTTTGCGATGCAATAGCCTACTGGAAACAAGATAAGTGGCAGAGCAAACACAAGTGCCGTGCTTAAAACCGTCTTACCTGGAGGAAGGTAAAGACGAACCATGTCATTAGGGCGTATGGGCTCTTCCTGCGTCTTCTCACTAACAGACGCGACAAAGGACTCTTTAGCATTTGGATCTCCCGATTCAGGTTCTTGCCGAAAGGGTTCTCCAGAGTCTCGCGCTGAAGCGACGTCACCTTTTTGGACCACAGGAGTTCCGGAATCTATCTCCAAAGCAACATTTCCCACACCAAGCCTTGCTTCATACGTCGTATGGTTCTTGTTGCCGCAGAAGAGGCTTGCCTTGCACCCGGCGCACGAAGACGTATCGCATGCAACAAGGACTGTCTCGTTATCCAGTATTTCAGCAACTTTTGCCGTGGTATACATTAAGTTTATCCTCTTTCCCGGCTGAAAGCCTTGCTATCTTCCGGTCTCGACACGTCCACTGGTGTCTTCACGACTTCGAAAGAGATAGCCTTCCCGGTATCGGTGTCAAAGTCAACAAGCAGCCCCTGCAGTTCCGGTTTATTCCAGCTCTCAATGCTGCGCGCAGGAACAAGTGTTCTGATACGTCGAATCTCTGCTGAAGTGTCAAATCCACCCACAGAATCAGACGCCCCGCAACGACCAAGATCGGTGATATAAGCAGTTCCGTCACAGATAGAGCTGTCTGCTGTAAGAACCTTGGTATGCGTTCCCAAAACTGCACTGACGCGTCCCTGAAGGAGGGACCGAATTGCCAACTTCTCCGCTGTTGCCTGCGCATGAAACATCACAACGACAAGGTTTGTGATAGATTTTGCCTTATCAACGATGCCTTCTATCGTCAGAAACGGGTTATTCAAATGCGGCTGGGTGAAACCCATCATCCCGAGCGCGTTTATCACGCACAACTTCTTCTCTCCCACATTGAAATATCTCACGCCTCGTCCGGGAGCATCCTCAGGGTAGTTATATGGCCGAAGGATCCAATCCTTTTTGGAGATTCCCTCCACCATATCCATCTTGAAATATGTCTTCTCTCCCAAGGTGAAAACGTCCACACCCATGTTGTACTTGATTGTCTGGGCATTTATGAAGCCGAGTCCGAATCCACTTGTGGCTCCCTCGCCGTTTGCAATGACAAAATCAATATTCTTTTCCGTCCGAAAAGGCTTCAGCGTTTTTTTGACAACGCCTATGCCACACCGCCCGACGATTTCACCTAAAAACAAAACACGCATAGAGTTACTGTAATACTGATCGGCCTTTTTTACAAGGTTGTGAAAACGGACCGGTATAAAAAAAGAGCGGGGCTTACGCACCCGCTCTATATTTCTGAGCAATACAGGATTAGAAGTTCACGCGGCACTTAGCGGTGAGCTTACCAGCCTGCTGACCAAGGAACCAGTCGTAATCGTTGCCAGTTCCGAGGATATTACCAGACTCGTAGGTAAGAGAAAGGATCGCGCCATTGACAAGCTTGTCACTGGTGATGGATGCCTTAGCCTGCATCTTGCCCTGGTTCATATGCTTGGAGTTCTTCATCAAAGGAGCGTGTGTATCCCAATCGCTGAAGTAGTCAAGCTCGGTTGCGAGAGAACCATCCACGGTGAAGAGATCAGCCTTGTAGGTCGCGCCAACGTTTCCACCAATCTTGGTGTTACCAGCAGTCATGAACACGCCGCCCTTCAGGGTGATGGCATCGTTCATGTTGTATGTGGCATCAATACCGATCTTCTGGCTTGAGCCGTTCTCATCCCAGTAGTAGTAGTCGCCGAGAGACCTGGTGTCCTCGTTCTTCCTGTTGGAATAGGTCCAGTTCTTGTCATCGAAGTTGGTGAAGAGGTCCTTTCCGTAAACCTGCAGCTTGAGCTTGCCATCTGCGAGCTTCACATCAACAAAGGCGTTGAAGATGAAGTAGTTGGACAGCATGTTGAGCCCCTGAACACGGACACTCACAGGAACCTTCTCGATCACCTTGCCGAGGTCGAAACCGAGCTCAGCGGAGAAGAGGTCGCGCACAACATTCTTCTTGTAAAGACCCTGGCTGGTGAAGTAGTACTTCTTCTCCTTCTTGTAACCATCGTGATGCTTATCAAAATCAATGATGAGGGAATAGGTGCTGTCATCAAAAGCAACAGCAGAAGCCTCGTTCGAGAAGAAGATCTGCACATTCACAGGAGCGATCTGAGCCTTAACCATCGTTGCACCATAGTACTTGGCCTCATCCCTTGTGTTGAAAGCCTGCTGGCTGGGGTTGGTCTCAAGAGCATGATCGGTTGCAAAGTCGATGTTGAACTTGTCAGCCTTGTAGTTAGCCTTGAAAGATCCGGCAACGAGCCATGTGTTGTTCTTCCAAGGAGCGGAGTTATCCGGATCAAGCTTGTAAGCAGTTGCGCCAAAGCCGTTCTTCCAAGCGTTGTCCCTGTAAGAAGCACCGACAGCAGCCTTCAGGGTGAGTCCGTCAACCGGGTTGAAGTCCTTGGTCTCAACTGCCATGTAATAGTTATGAGCCCTCTGGCTGTTTCCCTTGTCGCCGACGTGACCGTTCAGAGCAAGAGCGAGCTTGTAGCCCTTGTACTGGAAGGTGATGCCGTGCATACCGGTGTCCTCATCCTCATCGAGGTAGTAGGCATACGGATATGTGATGGAGTAGCCGATCTTCTTCTGGTAATCCTTGAAGTCGTCCTTTGCGGTGACCTTGACAACCCTATCGTTAACCTCGGCGCCGTTGTAAACGGTGCCCTCAACAAGAGCGGAAGAATCAATATATCCCCAGTCACCATCGTTCCTGGTCAGCTTGTCCTTACCATCGAAGGTGCTTCCGCCCCACTCTTCAATGGGAAGAATAGCAAGCTTCGTCTTCAGGTGATCGTGCCTAAAGAAGGTGTGGGAATCAAGGGAAGATATTGCATATCCACCAAGCTTCTCAGCCTCTTTCAAGTTCAATGTCCAGTTCTGACCAACGATCATCAACTTGTCGAGGGAGAGCTTGAAGTAGCCCAGCTCGTCAATGGCAAACCTCTTGCCGTCCTCGTCGCTGTTCTTCTCCTTGCTGTTCCATGAGAAAGACGCGGCGGCATCAATATAGACCTTGCCCTCGCCGGTCTTTTTGCCAATATGATCATCAAATTTGATCGACGCCTTCAGCTTGTCCTGTGGCTTGGTGTAGCCGAAGTCGCCATTGTCAAAGTTGATCTGATACTTGGCATCAACATAACCGCTGATTCCTGCGAACACGCTGGAAGCAGCAATCATCAATACTAAAAGTACTACTAATGACTTTTTCATACTTCCTCCAATTTTTTTCGGGACAGGCCCAGGCCCGTCGTTCCCTTTTCGTTATCGTTATACAGACATCATTATTACACGATGCTTTGCGGAACAGATCCCCGCACCGGACGCTTCGTTATACCTCAGCAACCATGAAAGAGAATTTGCAACCGCACTTCAACCCATAAACAAAACACCGCTTCCCGTTACAGGTTACAGGGTTTTGTGTATTTTCTTGAATTTTTCACATCGGGTCTCCCGACCGCGTGATGTCATGTGGATATTATACCACTTTGATTTTTTTTTCCACATTTTTTGGAGTTTTTTTTGAAGAAATGTGTTTTTTTTGCTGACCGGACAAAGAACAGATAAAGAGCGGATTTTCTCCGTCGATTTTATCTGATGAATCGCATAATGAATCTATATATAAAGGTATGTGACTCTCAGCGGTTCGCGGCAAAGGCTTTCATATTGTACCGAATTCGGAATTATATAAGCGTTTTGATAGCGAAAAACTAAACCCTGCACGGCTTAGAGAGGAAAGTATCTTTTCCTCGTCCTTGCCTTTGCGCTTTGCCTTGTGAAGAGCCTCCTTGCATTGGAGTGCCTCATACTCGTCCGTGTAAATCTCATCGAGAATGCTGCCGGACAGAGCCTTGTCCGCACCCTTTTGCAACAGCCGTGCAAACAGAACGCGCTTTCCCTCCGGATGCCTCGCGTTGTTGGAGCGGATAAAACACCTTATAAACCTCTCTTCCGAGAAAAGTCCCTCTTCTTCCAGGGCGTCGATAACAGACGTGATCGTGCCGCGCTCAAAGCCCCGAGCCTCAAGCTTTGAAAAGAGTTCGGCTCTGCAATGCTCTCTGATTGAAAGAATACGCTCCGCGCTTGCAAGACATTTGGAAAAATCGGCGTCCATGTTCAGCCTCAAATCCAAGGACGGACCTCGTCCAAAAGGGAATACTGATAGAAAAACCTGTCCAAGGCAAATTCGGACGCGGCAAGAACGTTCGCGTTGTCGCCGAGGGCTGACTTGTCCACATGGAGACCGAGACACTCGGCGCGGATCCGAGACAGGCAGGAGGAATCTATTCCGGCGCTCTCTCCAGAAAGTACAGCCTTCTCTGCTCCTGTCACCTGTCGCGCGATGTCCAGCGCATTTGACATGGCGGAAAGATACTCCTCGGGAATGTTCGTCCACATGTCCCTAAGATGCGCGAAGGAGGATCCTCCGGGCAGCGCGGCATCCGGAGACACAGCACCGGAGCCCTCCGAGGCCCCCATGGTCGACCGCCTCAATATGGCGCGAGGTGTGCATAGATCCTCCACCGAATCCTCGCCGCGAAGCTTCATCCGTCCGAAATCAGGATTCACCATGCGAACCCTCGACGAAGAGACGAGCGCAAGGGAGATGCTGTCGCTCCAGTCAACATACAGCACAGGCTCATTCGAAGAAAATGTCTCCGGAGAGACTACCTTCTCCGCAGCGATAAGCGCGCGGACGCTGTCCGTGACAATGGCGTCGCATCCAATTGCCTTCTCAAAAACATCAGCCAGGGGAATGTCCCGCCACGGCAGATACGGCGATGAGATCAAAACCCTTCCGTCGGCAGAAACACGCCCGGAGACGGAAATTCCAACTCCCAGGAGTTTATCCTTTTCCAAGAGCTTCACCGTTCTGAGGCAACTCTTCAGCAGCGACGCGCAGAACTCTTCGACACGCCCCTTTGTGTCATACGGCAGACGCTCCATCCGAACGATTTCACTATCCAGGTTCGTCAGAGCAACCGACACATTGCGGTATCCGATATTCACACAGAGTATATGACGTGCGTCCTTGATAATCTCCAACGCCGTGGGTCTCCGTCCGCTGGACGAGGAGACTTTGTAAGCCTCCCTCACCAACCCGGATGTCTCCAATTCGGACACAATTTCGCCACAGGAAACCTTGTTCAGCTCAAGTATTCTTGAGAGATCTGCCTTTGAGACGCCTTCAGCACGGCGCAGCTCGCAGAGTATGCGGGCAGTGTTAATTGTCCTGGCGCTCCTGGGTTGAGAGAGCTTCATCTGGACTCCCCGCACGGAGAGCCCGACTCTCGAGCACATTCCGCTCTAAAGGCTCCCTCCACTATTGCAACCCCGGCAGAACAGCCCAACGTGTCCGCACCGGCTTCCAGCATGGCAAGGGCGGTCTTGTAGTCCCGGATTCCGCCGGAAGCCTTCACTTTGACGCCGTCTAAACCATTGGATGCGCAGTATTCGTCAACAGTTCGCCTCATCAGTGCGACATCCTCAACGGTCGCTCCGCCTTTTGAGAAGCCTGTGGAAGTTTTAACATAGTCCGCTCCGGCTTCGACAGCTATCCGACACGCCCGGATCTTTTCCTCCTGAGTTAAAAGACACGTTTCGAGAATCACCTTCAGAACCTTATCACCACATGCTCTCTTCACAAGGGCTATTTCACCCGCGACTTCGCCGTCGTGCCCGTCCTTCAGGTAGCCGATGTTTATCACCATGTCCACTTCATCGGCTCCGACAGCGATCGCTGCGGCGGTTTCCACCTTTTTTGCAGGTTTACTCATCGCTCCCAGCGGGAAGCCCACGACGCATCCGACGGCGACGCCTGTTCCGCGGAGCAGCTCTGCGCAAAGCGGCACCCAGCAGGTGTTGACACAAACGCTCCTGAAGTGATATTGCATGGCCTCATTGCAAAGCGTCCTGATCCTTTCCTCGGTCGCGTCGGGCGCGAGAAGAGTATGCTCAATTTTTGAAGCGATGTTCATGACCGTTTTCAACATGACCGTATCTCCCTCTTTCACAGTTTTGCTCTGATGATCTTTCCGCTTGTCGTCTTCGGCAGAGACTCTCGGAACACCACAAGACGCGGATATTTATACGGAGCGGTATGCTCCTTCACGTAATTCTGTATCGTTTTCTTCAGCTCGTCCGTTCCCTCGGTGCCCTTTGTAAGCACGATGGACGCTTTCACGATCTGTCCTCGGACAGGATCCGGCGCTGCGGACACACCGCACTCCAGGACGTAGGGAAGCTCCATGATGACGCTCTCTATCTCAAACGGACCGATGCGATAGCCGGAAGACTTTATCATGTCGTCGGTGCGTCCAACGTACCAGTAGAAGCCGTCCTCGTCCACCCATGCGGTGTCCCCGGTGTGATAATAGCCATCATGCCAGACCTCGTGCGTCTTCTCGGGGTCTCCGTAGTAGCCGGTGAAAAGCCCGCACGGAGCGCCATTCTTCACGTTTATCACAATCTCGCCGACCTCTCCTGCCTCAACAGGCCCGCCGTCGGAACCCATCAGCGACACGTCGTATATCGGAGCGGGACGCCCCATTGAACCGACTTTGTGCCCTGCCCCGACAAGGTTTCCGATTATCATCGTGGATTCGCTCTGACCAAAGCCCTCATGTATCTGAAGCCCCGTGAGACGCTCAAACTGACGATATACCTCAGGATTCAGGGCCTCTCCCGCGGTGGTCATATACTTCACCGAACTGAAATCGTATTTTGAAATGTCTTCCTTTATCATCATGCGGAGCATCGTAGGCGGAGCGCAGAAACTGGTTATCTGGTACTTTGCGAACATTGGCATTATGTCAGCGGCGTTGAAACGGTCGAAGTCGTACACGAACGTGGCGCTCTCAGCGAGCCACTGACCGTACAGCTTGCCCCACATCGCCTTTGCCCAGCCTGTGTCGGAAATCGTGAAGTGAAGTCCGTTTTCCTGTGCGCAGTGCCAGTACTTTGCGGTATGGAAGTGCCCCAATGGGTATTTATGGTTGTGGGCAGCGATCTTCGGGAAGCCGGAGGTGCCGCTTGTGAAGAACATCAATAAGAGGTCGTCTCCAGACGGGGAATCTTCCGTCCTCTCGAACACCGAGCGGAACATCCTGTACTCCTCGTCGAAATCGTGCCATCCGAGCCGGCTCTCGTTCACGATTATTTTTGTCTTCAGAATCGGGCCGCCATCCTCTCCAGTGACGCCCGCGTTCCTCATGACGGTCTCCGCCTCCTCGACATGATCCGGGACGTTGTCATCCGGGGTGCAGATCACGGCGGAGATCCTCGCGGACCTTATACGATACTCGATGTCGTGAGCAAGCAGCTGGTTTGTGGCCGGTATTGCTATGGCGCCCAGCTTATTGAGGCCTATCATCGCATACCAGAACTGATAATGTCGCTTGAGGATGAGCATCACGCGGTCGCCCTTCTTGATACCGAGGCTCTTGAAGTAATTGGCGCAGCGGGCGCTGTTTTTCTTCATGTCCATGAAGGTCACGCGGCGCTCGGTCTTGTCCCGGGAGACATGAAGCATCGCAAGCTTATCCGGGCTCCGGTCGGCAATTGCGTCAACTATATCGAAGGCGAAGTTGAAGTGTTCCGTATTCTTGAAGGAGATTTTGACAGGCGTGCCGTATTCGTTCTTCTCCACGTCTATATACTTGTGCCAGATCTCCTGACTGTCGTCCACACGGACAGCTCTCTGAAGTGCCACCGGGGAATACGTCACCGGAGTCAGCTCCGGAATAGGCGTTCCGGAAGGGTTCAGGACAATGGCGTAGAACTCACAGTCATGACCTCCCACGGCAATCATTCCGTGAGGCGTGGAACTGCTGAAATATATGCTGTCACCGGGACCTAGCGTTGTTCTGTGTTCCCCCACCTGCACAAGGAGACTGCCGGATATAATGAGGTCGAGCTCCTGCCCTTCGTGGCTTGTCAGCTCGATGTCCCGGTGCTGAGCCTCTTCGTCGTATCGGCTGCGGACGTACAGCGGTTCGGCTATGCGGTTCTGGAAGGCGTACGCGAGATTGTAATACGTCATGCCGTGGGCGTTGGATATTTCCTGTCCCTGCCCCGCGCGAGTCACGGTGAACGATTTAAGCTTCGGACTGTGACCCTCGATAATATCCGTGACATCCACTCCTAAGGCGAGTGCCACGCGGTAAATAAACGTGAAGTTAAGGTCGCCGGTGCCGGATTCGCATGCGGCGTATTCCTCCGGGGAAGTAAGAGTTTTGGCGGCCATTTCATAGACCGTGAGCCCCTCTATTTCCCGAAGCTCCTTGATTCGAGCCGCCATTTCCTGGATTTTATAATCAAGACCTGTGATCGCACCCATGTTCCCGCTCCTATATAAGGAAAAATAAGCCACGCTCACCATTATACATTTTTGGGTTTATTTTTTGAAGAACAACTTCGCCCGCTGCCGGGAAGCCCTTTCAAATAGTGTGCCGGATTCCACAAAAGAAACCATCCAAACAAACCACGCGAAGGGATCATCCGAGTAAACCATCCGCACCGAGGAAGCGCAGAGCCTCACTTTCGACAAAGCCGAGACCCGGTTTAAAAGCTCATATTCCGCTGCCGCCTCACCGGACACGGTCTTTTAAGCTCAGTTCCCGCTGCCGCCTCACCGAAACGAAACACGGCAATAGACAAATATCAGATTTTGAAGAACGACGACGGATCAAGAGCGATCCCGTCCTGTTCGATGCGGAAAAACAGGGTGGGCTGGGCAAGAAGAGTGTTGTCGCTGCTTATCGTGCCGAGGCTGTCCCCTGCCTGTATGCGGTCCCCCACCTTCACGCGGCACCATGTGAGGTAATTATAGTACGTGGTGTAGCCGTCCTTATGAGAGAGCTTTACAAAATATGTTCCGTTTTCGTTGAAACCGCGGTCCACAACCGATCCAGGAGCGGCTGCAAAAACATCCGCCGTCCCGAGGCTCTGCAAAAGAACCCCGTCGAGCTCCGTACTTTCGTGCGTGAGCGGATCCGCCGTCCTTGCGGAGAAAGAGGCAAAGACGCCTGCGCCATGAAGCGGCGAGATGAAGACGCTTCCAGAGGCCGCCTGCATGGCACTAAAGTCTCTGTCAGTCATGTCCGCATACGGAACGAAAAGTTCCTCCCCCTCCACGAGCGCATCCGATTCCAGGCCGTTCAAAGCCCTCAGAGTACTCCATCCTATGGAAAGCCCCAGCTTCTGAACGACTGAGAACACGGTATCTCCGCCCTGCACAGTATATGTCCGCCCGTCCATACTGGGAATTCTCAGGACGGTGCCTGCCTCCGGATATACTGTCCTGAGCGCATTCACCTGGATGACGGTCTGGGGTCTCAAAGCAAAAGATTCTGCTATGGATTTCACCGAATCCCCCGCCTGAACGGTATATTCGGTATATTTTATCTTAGACAAGGGTACAGAGCTGCCGGAAGCGGATGCCGACACAGAGGCATCTTCAGAAGAGGAAGCCACAGCGGAAGCGAGAGACAGAGCACTGGAAGCGCTACCCCCGACGTCGAGAATCTCGCCGGTCTCGTTCGCGATCCTCTCGGAAGACGTGGCTGCTTCAGTTGCGGCGGACTTGTCTACGGAGCCTATGCCCCCGCCGGAGGCGTCGGCGTTACCTTCGAATTCCAGAAATGCGACGCCTTCCCTTGCGACGGGAAATCCGGAGTCTGCCGAAAAGGCGGCGTCCGTCTGGGCTGCGGAGACAGTTTCCGTTTTCACAGCACTTATGGCGGCGCTCGCGGTCTCAACTTCCGCAGAACCGAGAGAAACACTTGCGGCACCTAGAGCGGCGCTCGCAGACTCCGCTTCAGCAGAGCCCAGAGCAGCGCTCGCGGCACCTAGAGCGGCGCTCGCAGACTTCGCTTCAGCAGAGCCGAGAGAGGCACTCGTGACACCAAGAGGGGCGCTCGCAGACTCCGCTTCAGCAGAGGGAAGAGCAGCGGAGGAAACACCCGCGCCGAGAGAGTCACGGTCTTTTCCCGCACCATCCCGCTGGATGGCGGAAGAATGATTCACCACCCCATCCGTCACAGCCTGCTGCGGCGCCGCCTGAACTGCTTCCACGGAAGACGCGGCAGAGGAAACGCCCGATGTCAGGCGTGAAATATCGCCGCGCTTACGTCTCGAGACCGACGCAATGCTTGCAACAACGGCAATAAGACAAACGAGGAAAGAAGCCAATGTGATTATCACGATTTTCTTTTCGCGCGACAGGGAGGAGAGTCCCCGGGAGATACTGTCAAAAGCCTTCAAACCTGAATTCTTTGCGCGCGCACCTGCGTCCGCGAGCCTCTCGGCGGCATTCTTAAAAGCCCCGTCCGCTCCGTCCGTTTTCTTCCCAGAGCCAGAGGCATGGTTGTCCGGATTGTCGTTGGTATAAGCCATGTTCCCGCCTTGCGCTGCGCAATAAAACCATTCACGTCTGAACGGAGGTATTCCGAGAAGAGACCCTCTATACCCCACCGCCGTGTACAATCGTCCGCGAACCGCACAAAAAAATCCATGCTCCGAAACAGAGCCGCCCCGCATAGACCATACCCGACTGTAAAGCCTCTGCCGTAAATCTTTCACTGTACACGAACAAAATAAAAGATTATATTTTGATTATGGCACGAGGGTCGAAAAAAAGCAACATTATTCCACACCTGATGCTCCTGGAAGTGGTCATTATCATACTTCTGATTGTCGCTGCAGGACGGCTTTCTATCGGAGGCGGCATCAAGTCAAAAAAATACAATAACCCTTCCGTGGCGGAAGACATCGAGGAGGGCTCGATCTACGACACAAAGGGCAGAGCTCTTTCCTCCTCAGTCCCGTCGTATTCCTTATTGCTTGACACCTCAGCACTCACCGAAAAGAATGCAGAAGCATCTCTTGCGGTTCTGGAAAGCGTTTTTGACCGAGAAGCAGAGAAACTGCTGGACGCATCGGTTGAATCCAAAACCAACACGCAGGGCACTCGTAATATAATTGCATACAACACAAAAAATTATATATTACTGTCAGACAAAGTTTCTCTTGATGACGTGGCCCGGCTCCGCGATGAAATTGAACAAAACCGCCTTGCGGATGTCCTTGTGCTGCAAAAAGAATCCCACAGGGAATATCCGTTCTCTCACTACGCAATAGGCATTGTGAAAGAAACGGAGACGCTTCTAAAAGACCTGCTGAAGCCGACTCCAGAGCTCGGAGAAAAGATCACATACGGACGCGACGTCTACCTGACACTGGACGTGGACATGATCTACACGCTGGAAGCAGCCCTGAAAATGGCTCTGTCAAAAAAGGACGCAAAAGCCGCATACGGGATAATCGTTGAAGCCGGAAGCGGAAAAATCAGGGCGGCGGCAAGTCTCACAGGCGCAAAGACAGATAGCCCGGCTCAGACCGGAAA
>CAMKPI010000005.1 GCA_946414625.1 uncultured Spirochaetaceae bacterium
AGTCCCATCAATTATAAACTAATATCCTTATTTTAAGGATTAAATTACTAGGAGGTTTGAAATGACTGTAGAAAGGCTCTCCAAAAACAACAAGATATCGAGGAAGGGGCCAGTGGTCCTTTTGATCATGGACGGAGTGGGTTTCGGAAAATATGAGGACGGCGACGCGTTCAAGGCTGCCCATACCGAACACCTGGACACGCTCTTCGCCACATCTCCGTGGACGCGCCTCAAGGCTCACGGCACGGCAGTGGGGCTGCCATCCGACGCAGACATGGGCAACAGCGAAGTCGGACACAACGCAATGGGATGCGGTCGCGTTTTTGCCCAGGGCGCAAAGCTTGTTGCAACAAGCATCGAAACAGGCGCGATGTTTGAAGGCGAGACCTGGAAGCGTCTCATCGGCAATGTGAAATCGACCGGAGGCACGCTGCATTTCCTGGGGCTTCTCTCCGATGGCAATGTACACAGCCACATCCAGAACCTCCGCGACATGATCCTCCGCGCAAAGTCCGACGGAGTGCGTCGTGTGCGCGTCCATGCTCTTCTGGACGGACGGGATGTGGATCCGACAAGCGCTCTTGAATACTTCGACCCGTTTACAGAATTTCTCGAAGAACTGTCCTCCGACGGAACATTCGATGCAAAAATTGCATCCGGTGGCGGCAGAATGCAGATCACGATGGACCGCTACAACGCCAACTGGAAAATGGTTGAACTAGGATGGAAGACTCATGTGCTTGGCCAGGGGCGCCAGTTCGCATCAGCACACGAGGCAATTGAGACGCTGCGCAAGGAAACAGGTGCCATCGACCAGGATCTGCCTCCCTTCGTAATTGCCGAAAATGGTCGTCCTATCGGCACGGTGGAGGACGGAGACAGCTTCATACTCTTCAATTTCCGCGGAGACCGTGCGCTTGAGATAACAAAAGCGTTCGAAGCAGACGAGCTCTCTGAATTCGACCGCGTGAGGCATCCGAAAATTGAGTACGCTGGCATGATGGAATACGACGGGGATCTTCATGTGCCAAGGCAGTATCTTGTCGCTCCGCCCGCAATAGACCGGACAATGGCGGAGTACCTTTGCGCCACAGGCATCCGCCAGTTCTCAATCTCCGAGACCCAGAAATTCGGTCATGTGACATACTTCTTCAACGGAAACAAATCCGGCTACTTCGACAGGTCGCTGGAGGAATATGTTGAGATTCCCTCCGACACCGTGCCTTTCGAAGAACGCCCATGGATGAAATGTGCCGAAATTGCGGACCGGGTGATCAAAGAAATTGAAAGCGGGAACTGGGATTTCATCAAAATGAACTTCCCAAACGGAGACATGGTGGGTCACACCGGAGTATACGAAGCGGTCATCTGCTCGATGGAGGCGCTGGATTTGCAGATAGGTCGAATCAAAGCGGCGGTCGAGAAGGCAGGAGGAGTGCTTGTCATCACTGCGGACCATGGCAACGCGGATGACATGTTCGAGCACAAAAAGGACGGAACGCTGTCAAAGAATGCTGACGGAAGCCCGAAAGCAAAGACAAGCCACAGTCTCAACCCAGTTCCGTGCATCATATTCGATCCGTGCTATGGCGGAGAGTATTCAAAAAAACTCGCCACAGGTCTTGGAATCAGCAGCATAGCCACAACGTGCATTGAACTTTTGGGCTACACAGCCCCGCTCGACTACGACCCTTGCATCATAATGTGGAACTAAGACGCTTTTTGCGTCTCGCTTTTTGCGTCTCTTCCCACGGAGCTTCATGGCACCCGTGCGGGAGAGGAAGATATAATAGAGGCGGGCGGGGATTCCCCGCCCGTCTTTCTTGTCTCAGCTCTCGCCTGTGCATGCTCGTCCCGGCGTTTTCCGTTTTCCGGCAGAGCATTATCCAAGCTCGTACGCTACTGGCTCTTCCTGCGAACCTCAGTTCACCTTGTAAAGGTAAACCGTGATACCGGAGTCGCTGTCGGTCATCTCCAAGGCTGAGAAGTTGTCAACAAAGCATCCCAATTCGTACTCCTCGCCGTCAACAATGGACACAAACGTTCCATCCTCATCGACGCGATACTCGGCTGCCTCGTTGTCATTGACTCCTGCTGTAAATGTGCCGTCTTCATTCAAAACAATCACCATCTCCCCGGTTTCAGCAACTCGCTTCATCTCCGAGACAATCGCGTCAATAAAGATCCTTGCGTTGGCATCGCTCCGGTACTCATCCAAAGACATAAGACTTTCTGTCAGTTCGTCAACCGATTCGGCAGTCACCGCCCAAGAACCCACATACGGAGCCTTTGCCTCCTTTCCGTTCTTTCCGCAAGACGATGCAAGGGCGCAAAGCGCAAGAGACAACATCAGTACCGCAATGGCCTTACAAATTCTTTTCATAAAATCCTCTATTTTTAATTTTTTTCAGATGTAATTGCGGGAGGCGCCGCTTCCTTGCCACACGAAGGGTTTGACCTCCTCTTGCCGCTCTTCATAGAAAAACCGCCGGTTTTCCTTTTCAGCTCACGCCGAGCCCGCCACATCCGCTTTCTTACCGCATGGCGAAATTTATCACGCAAAGCATCTGTGTATGATCTCAATCACAAAATCCTGCTCCTCGGGCGTCATTTTGTTGTCCGAAGGCAGACAAAGCCCACGAGAGAAAATATCAGCACCCACATCCTCCCCGCTTCCTGCGATATACGCGTTCGTCCTTCCGCGCCCGCTGCCCTCAGTGGTGACAAAGGGATTCATCCTGTACACGGGCTGCATGTGCATGGGCTTCCAGATTGGTCGCCCTTCGGCATTGAAATAGGTCAGCGCATCCAGTATCTCGTGCGGACTGGATTTTCCGGGTTCGCTCTCATAGATATATTCCGACTCGCTCCGAACAGATCTGGACATCGCATCGGGGTCCACCGTCATACAGGAAAGCCAGAAGTTGGGCTCTGCTTTGTCCTCGTCAAAAGGATTCATCTTCACCGGCAGATCGGAGAGCCCTGCCTTGTATCGATCATAAATCGCCTTTTTCTGCGCGATATGCTCGTCAAGGAAAGGCAGCTGACCACGAATCACCCCGGCTATAATATTGCTCATACGATAATTGAAGCCTATCTCCTCGTGCTGATACCACGGCGCCGCCTCCCTGCTCTGGGTGCTCCACTTACGAACTTTGTCGGCGTCCTCCTTGCTGTCCGTGAGGAACATTCCTCCGGCCGAACCTGTGATTATTTTGTTACCATTAAAAGAGATGGCAGAATAGTCCCCCAAGGCGCCAGTCTCCCTCCAGACGCAATCTCCAGTAAGCGCCGCCGCGCCTTGTGTTCCCGCTCTTTGCGCCGCCACGCCTGAATTGTCAGAACCTCGCAGCGCTGCCCCCTGACAGGAATCTTTCCCGCCGCCACACAACGAGGTCAGATACTTCGCGCCGAGGCTCTCCGCCGCGTCCTCCACAATCAAGGCACCATGCTTGTTGCAAACAGAACGAATCTCATCCATCCTGGCAGGTGTGCCATAAAGGTGAGCGACAATCACAAGCCGCACCTCCGGATAAAGACAGAACGCCACCTCCAGAGCCTCAGGGCTCATATTCCATGTCTTACGCTCCGTGTCTATGAAAACGGCGTTACCATCCTCGTATGCAACAGGGTTAATCGACGCATCGAAAGTCATGTCGGTGCAGAAAACCTTCCGTCCGCGGAGCGTTCCCTCGTCAGGACGGGCCTGCCCATACAGCTTCTCTGCCGCAAGACGGGTAGCAAGGTGAAGCGCGGAGGTGCCGCACGACAGCCCCACGGCGTATTTCACTCCAATGAAGCCGGCAATCCACTTCTCTATCTCGTCAATGTTCTCCCCAACGGTGGACACCCAATTAGTGTCTATCGCCCGCTCTATCCAGCGTTTCTCGTCGCCATGCATCGTGGGCGATGAGAGCCATATCTTTTTTTCGCTCCGTTCAAGACCCTTGAATATGCCGGATTCCAGTTTCCTACCCATTTTCCGCTCCGCTTTTGCAAATCCTTACTCAACCTGTTTTGAAGCCACTCTGTTTCACAGCCGCCCTGTTTCGCGACCAACCTGTTTCACAGCCACCTTGTTTTGAAGCCACCTTGTTTCGCGACCAACCTTGTTTTGCAGCCACCGCAAATCATGCCGCAAAAAGCCCGTTGCAAGCCGCACCGGGACTAGCCTCTCAGTGGTTAAAGGCCACGCGGACAAATCTCCGCTTAGCGGCACCTCGGTCAGCCGACCCTGCCTCTGGGCACTCCCATTTCAGTTACCATGTGAAGAACCGCGCCTCCGGCGCGATGCCCGCATAGCCTGCACCGCCGACGTCTGCTGGCAGCACCGGTGCCGCGACAACCTCACAAAGGTTAAACCCGCGATACTGCCGACACGCGCCCAGCCAGCCCGGGATTAACCCCACGCAAATACAACCGTGTCACGGCGACTCCCAGGCGACGCAGCCCGTCAGTCATCCCGTCTCTTATATTCCGGCACTGCGCGCCGGAGCAGCGCGACCAACTCCTCACGGCTCATGCCGGGCAGTTTTTCAACCATTTCCTGCATATAAGAAACATTGAAAGCCGCGTTCTTGTTCACGACCGCCTTGAAAATCTTCTCGTTTTCCGTTGGAATCGTGTTATCCTTGTTTGCGAGGAGCTCCTCGTACAGCTTCTCGCCGGGACGCAGACCGATAATTTTTATCTGAGATCTGCCGTCGCCGAAGATATCTATCAGCTTCTGGGCAAAATCATAGATCTTCACAGGTTCGCCCATATCGAGAACCATCACTTCCCCGCCCCGGGCTAGGGTTGCGGCACGGAAAACAAGACTCACAGCCTCGGGAATCGCCATAAAATACCGTATGATGTTGCGATCCGTCACCGTAATGGGGCGGCCTGCCTTGATTTCCTCAAGAAACAACGGGAGCATGGAGCCTCTGGACCCGATGACATTCCCAAAACGCACGCAGCAGAACTCTGTGTGGCGTGCATCGTCCGGGCTTACTGCTCCAGTCTCACCGAATCCAGCGGCTTCCGGAGAACCGCTTTCCGCGGCGTTTCCATCCTCTCTCTTCCCATACGCGTCGAATTCCGCCGCCATCATCTCCACAACGCGCTTCGTGGCACCCATGATGTTGGTGGGGTTCACCGCCTTGTCCGTGGAGATCACAACCACCCTGTCCGTTCCGGTATCGGCGGCTGACTTGAACACATTGAAGCTCCCGCAGATGTTTGTCAGGATTGCCTCCTCCGGGTACAGCTCCATCAGCGGAACGTGCTTGTATGCCGCGGCATGAAAGACGATGTCAGGACGGTACTCCTCGAATACATGGTGAATTTTTCCTGCGTTCTTGATGTCGCATACAACAGGCACCACATTATCAGACCATTCCTTCTCGTAGTCCAAAAGACGCAGACACAGGTCATGCAGTTCCGTCTCGTCGATATCAAGAAGCACAAGACGGGACAAGCCATACTGCATAAGCTGCTTACAGACCTCGCTCCCGATGCTGCCGCCTGCCCCGGTGACCAGCACAGTCTTCCCCTGAAACATGTCAAAAAGCGGCTCTTTCTCTATTGTAATCAGGTTGCGTCCCAATAGGTCGGAATAGTCCAAATCACGGACAGATACATCGGAACGACCTTTTCCCTCGAACAGAGACGGTACAATTTTGAGGTTCACATCATTATCCGCCGCGATTGTCGCTGCTTTCTGTATCTTTGCGGGGCTTATCTTACTGATCGCGATGATAAGGGTGTCTACACGATGGGTTCGAAGAACAAAATCAAGGTTGTCCAGCGTGCCCAGAACAGGGTAACCCAATACAATCTCGCCCTGCAGTGCCTTTTTGTCGTCGATATACCCCTGGACGTTGTACGAGAACTTTCCTCTGCTCGCCATGCGCCCCATCGAGGATCCCATCTCGCCGGCGCCGTAGATTATGGCAACAGGGAGATTCGCCCCCTGGCTTCTGCCGCGCATCTCCGCGCTCATCCTCACTGCCATACGGATTCCTGTCACGGCAAGAAAGGAAAGCGACGCTGTGACCAAAATCCATCGTACGTCAGTGGACATGAATCCGTAGAAATAGCCGAAAACAAAAATATAGGCTACCGTGTTGATGCCGAAAGCAAGGGACGCCTCTTTCACAACGTCCAGCGATGAATCCACAACCCTGTTGCGATAGAACTTGAATGCCGAAAGGGTGATCACGTAGAGCGCTGACATTGCCGCCAAAGGCAGAAGCGGCGTGTAGTGGATCACTTCCCCCACGAGAAAGAACGCGACAAAGCCCATTATGAAAATCGACACCAGGTCGAGCAGCATTAACAGAATCTTTTTCTGCATGACACAATATTACCACATTGAGCGTCTCAATAGCAAACCGGATATGGCGTTTCGGCCTCCTCTCCGGCTCTGTCCTATTCGCATTTTTCGCTCGCTTGGGAGGCGATGCCGCGACACTGCCTTGACAAGAGACCTCTTTGCAAAACAGTGCAGGGCGGGGCTTTATGCCCCGCCCTGCACAACGCTGCACAGCGTTCAGTATTGTTTCACGCACAAAACTGAAACAAATACCTCAGCCGTTATTTCCTCTTAGGAAGCGCGATAATCTCCTTCAGCTCCGGCTTCTTCTCCAAATTTCCTGGCAGGCTTCGCGCACGCGCCTTGTTCACATATCCGGCGTCCTCAAACGTATAATGGAATTCGGTGTGAACCTTGTATGTACCGTTCATCAACGCGAACGCATCCTCTGTCATCACCAGCTCCTCGTCCGTCGGAATCACGAAAATCTTCACCGGGCTTCCATCCTCAGAAATCTCGAACTCGGCGTTGCGGCACTTGCAGATCTCGTTCTTATGAGCGTCAAGGCGAATCCCGAAGTTCTCCAAACCGGAAACCGCTCCGCCGCGAATAAGCGGGCTCATCTCTCCCACTCCCGCGGTGAACACAACCGCGTCGACGCGTCCGAGAAGCGCCGCGTAAGCACCGATGTACTTCTTCAGGCGGTGGCACTCCATATCAACAGCCAACTGAGCCTTCTTGTCACCCTTTTCTGCCTGGTCCGCCACATCGCGGCGATCGCTCATCCCGCAAAGTCCCATGAGCCCGGATTTCTTGTTGAGCCATGTGTCCATCTCCGCCGGATCCTTGATGCCCAGATTCTTCATCATATACGGCATGATTGCCGGGTCTATGTCTCCGCTGCGGGTTCCCATCACAAGCCCCTCCAGCGGGGTAAGTCCCATCGATGTGTCAACACAGACCCCGTTCTTCACTGCTGCCACGCTGGCACCGTTTCCGATATGACAGATAATAAGGTTCGTATCCTTGTTCTCTCGTCCGAGAAGAAGGGCGGCGCGCTTTGAACAATACAGGTGGCTCGTTCCGTGGAAGCCGTATCGCCTGACGCTGTACTTCTCGTACCATTCATAGGGCAGAGCGTACATATATGCCTCTGGCGGCATTGTCTGATGAAAAGCGGTGTCCATCACAATTGCGTGGGGAACGTTCGGCATAACGCGCCGGGCGGCTTCGATGCCTCCGATATTGGCGGGCATGTGCAGCGGTCCCAACGGGATAATCTCCTTCAGCTTCTCAACAACCTCGTCGGTCACAAGCTCTGACTTCTTGAAATACTCCCCGCCATGCAGGACCCTGTGGCCGACGGCTCCGATCTCCGACACATCCTTGATGACCCCGTATTCCTTGTCGGTTATCATCTTGATGATAAGCTCCACCGCCTCCGTATGCGTCGGGCAGTCGAACCTGTCATGATACTCGTCGCGCCCGGTGGCTTTGTGCTCTATTGTGGAATACTCAAGTCCAATCCGCTCCACAACGCCTACTGCCAGGACGTCCTTATCGTCCCAGTCATACACCTGATACTTCGCCGACGACGAACCGCAGTTCAAAGACAAAATAACCATATCAACTCCTTGTGTTTTAACGTTTAATTCCACTTCGGTTTTCGTCCTTGCCGAAACCCATTCGCCGCCTTCCTTATCCGTGCAATCCTGAATACTTCAAATCCGGCAAACGTTGTAAAACCGGCAAAAACCCAATCTAATTCTAAATCCTAAATGCTGAGTTTTCAATATTCTTTTCTGTCAAAAATCCTGCTCCGTCCTTTTCTGATAGATTCACACCTTCATTCCCGTTCAGCCTTCACTTCCACGCCCATTTTCCTGTGAGCGTCAGCACCCGGTCCTGCGTTATACTGGCTCCAAGTTTCATACCGCTCACCATCGCATCCGCCGCAAGGGTCAAAAGAACCTTGCCACCGGAGAACTCCAGCCGTGCATTTCGATCCTGCAGGCGGATAGAATATTTCCTTACGCCCTTCGCCGCGCCGGGAGTGCGATCAAGGGTGAGAGACGCCTTGAACGTGGCCTCGTTTCCTTCCGTCCTGAATTTGCCCAGCTCAAGTGAGTAGCTGGATAGCGCCTCATGCCCTGTAGTTTTCTCCAAATGATATGTATGCTTTGCGGCAAATATCAGCCATTCACGGTTTAATTCCAATGAGTACCAGAATTCTCTTTCCTGTGACGTGTTACCGTAAATCGGTTCAGGATAAGACTCTAATCCAAACGACGCTTCCAGGAGAAGATCTTTCTCAATTCCCAGAGTGAATCCACGCTTCTCTACAGGCTCTGACAAGAGGCCGCTTGAGTTATATCTATTGTAAACATCAGCTTTATAAGAACCTGCGGCAACACTTGTATTCCATCCAATCACACCCCAGGCTCCAAAAGCACAATCGTGCACAATATCCGTAAACACGAAGGTTCTTATTCTGAAAGGACCCGCCCGCGAATCCGAAGAAAGTCCAAGCAACACATACCTTCTTTTATTGTAAATACTTAAAGACCTCCATTGGTTTTGATACGCTGTGCTATCGACTCGAGATGTCCCGTTGCTGTCCAAAAACAAAAACGCTCCAAAAAAATCCAGGCTGCCATGCTGTGTTGAAAACCCTGCCATCGCTCCAAGCGGAGATGTTTTTCCAAAAAGCGGATTGAACAATGCCGCAGCCAGAACCGCCTCCCGTTTTTTCAATACAAAATTCGCTCCTATCCCTGAGAAAGAGGGCTTCAGCACGGGTGTTCCGCCTTCATTCAGAAACTTCTGCCTGTAAAGGGTAAATACTTTCTCCGCCATAGGATTCAGAGCAAACCTCGCAAACCCCTGCAGTTTCATCTCTCCCAAATAAAGTCCATTCGCAAAACGCATATTGAACATGGGAGGAGACGAGAAGTCGACTTTTCCATCCTTTGACAGAGACAGCTTGAATGCGTATCGCAAAGCATCAGTCTTCAGCACGCCGTTCACTGCAGTTGTTCCCGCCCGTGTACCCATGCCGCTTTTGTAACTCAAGGAAAAGCTTCCGGCAGCGAATAAACAACCTGGATAGAGCACGCTCAAAAGAATCAGGATGAAGACTGAAAAAGACTCCGCGACCCGGCGAGGCAGCAAACCCAGAGAAAGAAGTGTGTTCAAAAGGCCCCGCGCAAGGCGCAAAGCAATACGTTCAAATCGTGTTTTTTCCACGTATGTATTACCCAAAAACAATCATTTTTCATAATTGATCAATGTTTATTGCGTTCCATCCCGGCGGGATGCGGTTTTAATATTGTCACTGCTGTGTCAAACCGACACACCGAAAGCGATGGAGGCGCTATCCCCGACAACGATCGCAGTACGGAATCCGCAAAGGAGACAGACCGCAGGCAGGGGACAATAGAAACAGACGCGCAGAGACCGCCGCAACATCCTACAACGGGCGCGATGCCAGTATCATGGCGACAAAACCTACCGTTAACTCTAGCCGCCACATCCTGCAATGGGCGCCGCGCCAGGCAGATTGCAAGAGGCAAGCCGAAGATCAGTGATACTAAGACCAGCCACATCCCGCAACGGGCGCTGCGCCAGGCAGATTGCAAGTGCGCCGCCCACCAAGATAGTCAGCGCCGCACCCGGAAGATTGCCAGTGCACGCCAGATTGCCAGAACAGCGCCCGCAAAGATAGACAGCGCCGACCCAACATACAGACAGTCAGCGCGGCGCACGCCAAATAGACAACGCCCAACAGGCAGTCAGCAACGGACATGATGCCAAATAGCCAGCACACGTCAGGCTACCAGCGCGGTGTCCGCCAAAATGTAAACAACAAGCACAACACCCGGCAGATTGGCAGCACACGGCAGTCAGGCAGCAACGGGCGCGGCACCCGCCAAGAAACCATTCTTGCCGCGGTATCCATTCAATATCCGACTTGCAAAACACCGTGCAAAAAAATAGAATTACTCGCATGAGCGAACTGATTTCAAAAATAAAGACAAAGTCCGCCGTCGAGATTTCAAACGACGCTACGGAGCATAAACTCACCACCATCGAAGGATGGGTAAAAACCCGCCGTGACAGCAAAAACGTAACTTTCATTGAAGTCTCCGACGGAACATCACTGAAGGGTCTGCAGGTGGTTGTACCAGCGGAAAAAGTCTCCAGCGGAGACATTCCCGACTCTACAATGTCAAAAATTGCCACGGGAGCATCTGTCGTCTGCAAAGGCTATCTCGTTGAAAGCACGGGAAATAATCAATCAATCGAACTCTCTGCCGAGCAGATCGAGGTGCTGGGCGAGGCACCCGCAGACTATCCACTACAGAAAAAACGCCACACTCTTGAGTACCTTAGAGAGGTCGCCCACCTCCGCGCACGGACCAATACCATCGGTGCCGTTATGCGGGTGCGGAGCACCATGGCGTTTGCCGTGCACAAATTTTTTCAGGAAAACGGCTTCTACTACGTAAACACACCGCTCATCACATCAAGCGATGCGGAGGGTGCCGGGGAAATGTTCCAGGTCACCACTCTGAACCTCTCGAACCCGCCGAAAACAGAAGACGGACGGGTGGATTATTCCAAGGATTTCTTCGGCAGGAAAACAAGCCTCACTGTGTCCGGGCAGCTGGAGGGCGAGACCTACGCCACAGCGTTGAAAAACATCTACACGTTCGGGCCGACATTCAGAGCCGAGAACTCGAATACAAAGCGTCATCTTGCCGAGTTTTGGATGATCGAGCCTGAGATGGCTTTCTGCAATCTCGAAGGCGACATGAAAATTGCCGAAAGTTTTCTGAAGTACATATTTTCTTACACCCTCGAAAATTGCGGTGAAGACATGGAATTCTTCTCCTCTTTTGTGGAAAAGGGTGTGCGCGACACGATAGAGCATGTTATAAAAACTCCGTTCGCTCATCTGACCTATACCGAGGCAATCTCTGAACTGAAGAAGGTTGCCGACAAGTTCGATTTCAAGCCATACTGGGGCGCTGACATCCAGACAGAGCATGAACGCTTCCTGTCCGAGGAAGTCTGCAAAAGCCCCGTGATTGTAACCGACTATCCGAAGGAAATCAAAAGCTTCTACATGATGCTGAACAAAGACGGAAAAACGGTTCGAGGAATGGACGTTCTGGTTCCGAGGCTTGGAGAGATTATCGGCGGCTCAGAAAGGGAGTGGCGGTTGGACATCCTGCGTAGTCGCATGGCGGAGCTGAAGCTGAAAGAAAGTGACTACTGGTGGTACCTTGAGCTTCGTAAGTTCGGAAGCGTCCCGCACGCGGGATTCGGTCTCGGATTCGAGCGGGCAGTGCAGTATGTCACAGGAATGCAGAACATACGGGACGTGATTCCGTATCCCAGGGCTGTCGGATCTGCGGAGTTTTAGCAGGCGGAGGCGGAGCCTCGCGATTCTGAGTAGGTCTGTCTTTTTCAAGGACTTTCGGCGCTCAGATGAATTTCAGCAAGCGACTCCGCGTGATTCTAAGAAGGTCTTCCTCAGCGAATCCCGCGCAAAACCCGCTACGAAACCCGCTGCGAAACACCCGGCAAATCCCGCTGGAATCGCTCAGAAACATTTACAAATAATACGAGCAAATCATAATGGTAAAACGAGTTATAACAATTTTAGCAGACGGCTTCGAGGAACTGGAAGCACTCGCGCCGATTGATATGCTGAGGCGTTCCGGCTCTCACGTCGTCATCGCAGGGCTCGGAGGACGCAGAGTGGTCTCCAGCCGCGGCGTCGCAGTCGAAGCAGACGAGGAACTCTCTGCAAAACATTTGGCAGCCTCTTGGGACGCGATAGTGCTCCCCGGGGGAATGCCAGGAGCGGAAAACCTCCACAACTCCCCTCTTGTGAATGAGTTAATCAAAAAAATATACAGCCACGGGGGCTATGTCTGCGCCATTTGCGCCTCTCCCGCCGTGGTTCTCGCCCCCACAGGTATCTTGGACGGAAAAACGGCAGTCTGCTACCCCGGCATGGAGGCAGGAATAGACCGCGTCAAGTTCCTGGAAGATAAGGTTTTGAACACGGATAGGATCATCACGTCGCGCGGAGCCGGATGCGCTGTCCAGTTCGCGCTCGAGATTGTCTCAGCGCTCTACGGTCGAGACGCCGCGGAGGACCTATCCAGAAAAATCGTATACTGAAATAAATAAAGCTCGCCCCAGGTCTCCGGCTGCCGCTTATCCGCATAAGCCAGGACGCAAAGGGCGGAACCAGACAAAACCACGCCCTGTCGAGGCAGAGCGCTTGTTGGCACATTCCATATTATGGAGTAAACATTATGAACAGAATTGGGTTCGACAGCGAACTGTACCTGAAGGAACAGTCGGCATACATTCTTGACCGAATGAAAAAAGCAGGCGGCAAACTCTACCTTGAATGCGGAGGCAAGCTGCTGTACGACCTCCACGCCAAGCGGGTTCTTCCCGGCTTTGACATGAAAGCCAAAATGCGCGTTTTTCAGTCGTTCGGAAAGAATCTGGACATCATAATCTGCATAAACTCCGCCGATATCGAGCGCCGGAAGATGCGCAGCGACTTTGGAATCACATACGAAGGGGATGTTTTCAAAATGATTGACGACTTCGCCGCATGGGGTATCACCGCGGACAAGGTCGTGATCACCCGATACTCGGGAGAGGAAAACGCCACCAAGTTCGGCGACATGCTTTCCCGCCGCGGAATCAAGGTCTTTTTCCATAAGCCCATCCTCGGATATCCTGAAAACCTGGACTACGTCGTCTCCGACTCGGGATTCGGTAGCAACCCTTATATCCCAACAGAGAAAGGAGTTGTGATTGTAACCGCACCGGGCCCCGGCAGCGGGAAGCTCGCCACATGCCTCTCCGAGGTGTACCACGAGTACAAAATGGGTTCCCGCGCGTCATATGCCAAGTTCGAAACCTTCCCCGTTTGGAATCTTCCCATAGACCACCCTGTGAACATCGCCTACGAGGCTGCCACGGCGGATCTGGGGGACTATAACGAAATTGACCACTTCTATGTCAGCGCCACCGGACAAATTGCGGTGAACTACAACCGTGACATCCAGGCCTTCCCTGTGCTGAAAAAAATACTTGATAAGATCTCATCGGGAGGACTTGTATACAACTCCCCCACCGACATGGGAGTGAACCGGCTGGGCTTTGCGATCACCGACGACGCCGTGGTTCGCAAGGCGGCGAATCAGGAGATAATCCGCCGGTATTTCATCTCTGAATGCGAGTACGCACAGGGCATGACAGGCCGCGAAACGGTGCTTCGCGCAAGGGCGATCATGGAGAAATCCGGGCTTTCCACCTCAGACAGACCAGTGGTTCAGCCAGCTCTCGACGCTCTCCGCGACGCAGTGTCGAGGGGAATCAACAGGGGTGGCATCACCTGCGCCGCAGCAATGTCCCTGCCGGGGAGTTCCGACGAACAGACAGAGCCAGTCATTGTCACGGGTCATAACTCGGAGCTGATGCACGCATCCAGCGCCGTTGTATTCAACGCCCTAAAAAGCCTTGCGGGGATAGACCGCAAAATCGAGCTGATTCCCCGGCATGTTCTCGACTCGATCACGGCAATGAAAAGCACCCTGAAGGAAAAAGGCATATCGCTGAATCTTGACGAGGCTCTCATATGCCTTGCCATGTCGGCGACAATCAATCCATACGCCAAGGACGCTCTCGCCTGCCTGCCCCGCCTGAAAGGCTCTGAATGCCACCTGTCTCACATACCATCCGCGGGCGACGCCTCCGGGCTGCGCAAACTCGGAATAAACGTCACAAGCGAACCCAAATTTCCGCAGCCAAACATCAATAATATCCACTAAAACCTCGCTCTGTACGGAAAGCGGAAACATAGGGAAACGGCGCGAGTAAACCGGCTATCCGACGCTACTCAAAAAAATGGAGCTCGCTCAAAGCACATCGCTTAAACAGGAACAAATCCTCTCCGCCTCAATGCTGCAAAGCCTGTCCCTCCTGGCAATGAGCAACACGGATCTGAGAGCCGCCATAAACGCGGAAATCGAAAAGAACCCCGCCCTGGAAATCCCGGAGACGAGCGACTACGAAGAACCCGGAATGCCAAGCCCCCTCTCCCTTCCGAGCGGTGGCCTCGAGGCGGGAGACGCGAACCGAGACTCAACATTCAACGAGGACGACGCAGACGCATCGTACTACGAAGCGCTCCCCTCAAACATCAGCCTCGCCCCGGGAGTCTCCGACAGCTCCGATGTCCCCGATAGTGCCGCCGTCTATGGCAGCCCGGTCTCCGACTCAGACCCCGCGTCGGTGATAGAATCAACCGCAAGCGAGACTGAAACGCTCCAAAGCCACCTGATGGCGCAGTTGGGGCTCTCCCGAACTTCCGAAAAAACGCAAAAGATAGCGGAAATGCTAATCGGAAACCTTGACGGAAACGGCTTCCTGATTCTCTCTGTTGACGAACTCTTCGACGGCTGCCGCCTCCCAAAGTCGGAAATAAGCAAAGCCGTGGCCCTTGTGCAGGGTTTTGATCCGCCGGGGGTCTGCTGCACGGACTACAAAGAGAGCCTCATCCTGCAGGCGAAACTCTCCGGAATGCCAAAGGCGGATCTTAAAATATTTACATCCATAGTAAACAATTATCTCAAAGACCTTACAGACGGGAAATTCGGACGCGTCGCTAGATGTCTCCACATCTCGGAAGAGGACCTCCGCCTCTTCTATGAACGGCTCAAATCGTTCAATCCTTATCCTGGCGCCCTCTTCGGCTCCGAAAAAGAGAATATCGTAATTCCGGACGCGAAAATCCACATAGAAAACGGAGAACCGGTTCTTGAAATTAACCGCACAGGCATCCCTCCGCTCAGAATCTCAGAGGAATTTCGCTCGCTTATATCCAAAAGCGACATAGATCTCCCCAGAGGTAATAAAAGTGAAAAACAGGAGAGCAAGGAGGCGCGCGCCTATATTAAATCACAGATCCGCGATGCCGAAACCTTCATAAACATGGTGGACATGCGCTTCAAAACCCTGGCTCGTGTCTGCAAAGAGCTGACAATCCGGCAGTCGGATTTTTTCAAAAGCGGAAAAACACACCTTCAAAACCTTACAATTAAAGAAGTTGCAGCCGAACTCAATCTTTCGGAAAGCACAGTGAGCCGCCTCGTTTCTTCAAAATTCATCGAGACAGACTGGGGAGTCTTTCCCATGAGATACTTCTTCCAAAACGGAGGCTCTGGCGTCGCCCGCTCCCGAGCGTCCCTTGGCGAACAACAGACGGCTGGATCCCGCAGTTCGGCGCGGCAAACAGAAGAGGAACCGCCCGCCAAATCTGCTCTTTCAAAAAGCGCAATTCAATCCTTAATTATCGAGACAATAGATAAATACGGAAATAACGGAAAACTTTCCGACCAAAAGATCTCCGACGCGCTTGCCCGCGACCACGGCATTCAGATTGCAAGACGAACCGTGAATAAATACCGGGCGGAAATAGCCGGCGTCTGATCCATGTCACCTTCATTCAAGAGACCCTTTTCCGCCACCACCTGTAAAAAATGGCGTTCAAAATCCCCATAAAGATTCCGTACATCGTCTTACAGCCGAAAACATCCCACACAGAGTACTGCAATCAAAGGCGGGTGTCTCCTATCACAAACCGGCGAAATATTTCCGACCTCGGACACCTCCGCGCTGTACCTCGGGGGAAAAGCATGTTAAAATAAACGTCGCTCGTCATGAGAGTCGGCTCAACACAAGAGCCTCTCTACATGCAGATCGACGCAAAATACAACCGGACCGGAACCCATCCGGCATAAGAGTCGCTCTACACGAGGGTCGACGCAAAATACAACCGGAACGGAACCCCTCAGGCATAAGAGTCGCTCTACACGAGGGTTGACACAAAATACAGCCGAATGCGCGGCTTTCCGCAGATGCTTTGCCCGCTCATCCCGCAGCATCTGCCCACCGCAAATGCAGAAAACAACACGGAGGCACCAATGAGCTACGCAGACCGCGTTTTTGTTGAAAACATCAAAGACATACTCAAAAACGGCTTCTCTGACAAGGATCTCCCGGTACGCCCCCGCTGGGCAGACGGAGAAGCCGCCCACACCGTAAAGAAATTCGGCATAGTAAACAGATACGACCTCCGGAAGGAGTTCCCGATTCTCACAATCCGTCGTACATACCTGAGGTCGGCAATAGATGAGCTTCTCTGGATCTGGCAGAAGAAATCAAACCGCGTCTCAGAGCTGTCCACCCATGTTTGGGACGCCTGGGCAGGACCCGACGGCACAATCGGCAAAGCATACGGCTATCAGCTCTCTGTGAAACACAAATATCCCGAAGGAGAGATGGACCAGGTTGACCGCGTTCTGTACGACCTCTCGCACAACCCGTCAAGCCGACGGATACTCACCAACATCTATACCCACGCCGACCTATCCGAAATGAACCTCTACCCTTGCGCCTGGTCGATGACATTCAACGTTTCAGGGAAAACCCTGAACTGCATTCTCAACCAGCGCAGCCAGGACATGCTCACCGCGAACAACTGGAACGTGACGCAGTATGCCGTTCTTCAGCACATGTTCGCCCAGGTCTCCGGACTCGAGGCGGGAGAGCTTGTGCACGTCATCGCCGACGCCCACGTCTACGACCGTCATATCCCGATTGTCCGCGAGATTATAGCCCAGGAGCAGCATCCCGCGCCTCGTCTTATCATAAACCCTGATGTCACCGACTTTTACGCATTCAAGAAAACCGACTTCATCCTGGAGGACTACAAATACAACGACAAAAAATATGACATTCCCGTGGCGATTTGACCGGAGAAAATTCCACATAGGAAACGATGAGACAAAAGAAATGATTCAAAGAACGTTGAATGGGTTCTGTGGGGTCGCGAATCCTGTGCGACTATAACATGCGGTCTCAAAAACCAAGGACTGCAAAGACTGTGAATGGAAACCCGAAGCCCCCGGGAAAGATTGCGGTATTGCAGTTTCGTGCAGGAGAGCGACAGAAGTCATGGAGGCGCGAAGCCCCGGACAGTCTTCATCCGCCGTATTGCCCAGAGAAGCGACATTGCCTGCAAAATCAAACCCGGCTACATCAAATCCGGTCTATGGGCGCTCAAATCCAATCGAAAGACCGGATATAACGCTTCACCCATACAGCAAAACCGGACAATTAAACCCCTTTCAGACTTTCAGGTTCTGCAATCAGGCCATGCCGCACTGGAATAGACACTCAAAAATCCACATATAGAAAACATCCGCGTACAACCGTGAAAAATCCACCAGGAGGCGAGACAATGCAAGCAATACTAAACTGCGACAAGAATTGGGGAATTGGAAGGGGCGGCTCGCTCCTCTTCCGCCTGCCCCGCGATATGAAATTCTTTCGCGAGGAGACAGCGGGGAAGACCGTGGTGATGGGCGCCGGAACGCTCCGCTCTCTACCGGGGGCCCGTCCGCTCAAAAACAGAACAAACATAGTGCTCTCCTCCTCGCTGCCCGATTCAGACGCGGCGGAGAAGGGATACATCCTTGTCCGAAGCCTTCCCGCTCTTTTGGAAAAGCTGAAAGAGTTCCCCCGCGAAGAGGTTTACATCATTGGCGGCGGCTCGGTTTACCGCGCGCTCCTCTCTTTCTGCGAGCGCGCTCTTGTCACAAAAGTGGACGCCGACGATGGCGCGGACGTTTTTTTCCCGAACCTCGACGAAACGCCCGGCTGGTCCATCGAAAAAGAAAGCGAGCCCGTCTCTGACAACGGGCTCATGGTTAGATTCACAACATATGTCAATTCAGCAGCCAAACCGCTCTGAGAACCAGAAATCGTGTCGGCCGTTGGATTTCACGGATCTTAGGGATTCGCGTCATCCATAGAATAACCTGAATACCGAAATTCGATTCGGTCACTGAATTTCGCGGATTTTAAGGGTTCGCGTCATTCACCGCCGAGCCCTAAATCGAAGTGACGTAATTCGTGTCGGCGTTAGCCTGAACCTCCCTGTTGCCGAAGCCGCGCCTACGCCACCACACAAATCAGGACTGACAGAACCCGCCACAGCACTCATTCAGGCATCCGCCTGCGCCTCCAGATGTCATGGTTGCGTCTCTGCCATTGCGCACCTACAGGGACTGCCAGAAAGCGCCGCAGCACTCCTACCGGCAATCACGCCTCGGTGAACAACGCTGTGGAATAATACCTGTCTCCGCTGTCGGGAAGAAGCGCGACAATCGTTTTTCCCGCGTTCTCAGGCCTCTTCGCTAGCTCGATTGCCGCATGAAGCGCCGCACCCGAGGAAATACCGACAGAAACGCCTTCCTTCCGGGCCAGCAGCCTCGCCTTGTCGAAAGCATCATCATTAGCCACACGAATTATCTCGTCATAAATTCCGGTATTGAGCACCTCCGGAACAAAACCGGGACCTATTCCCTGGATTTTATGAGACCCCGATCTGCCCTCAGACAGAACAGGAGAATCTGCCGGCTCCACCGCGACAACCTTGACGGACGGCTTTTTTCCCTTCAGATATTCACCCACTCCGGTCACTGTTCCGCCAGTTCCAACACCAGCAACAAAAACATCCACTGCACCGTCGGTATCGTTCCAAATCTCCGGCCCCGTGGTCGCCTTATGAATCGCCGGATTCGCGGGATTCGAGAACTGCCCGGGGATAAAGCCTCCAGGAATTTCCCTCGCAAGCTCCTCGGCTTTTGCAATTGCCCCCTTCATTCCCGCCTTGCCGTCTGTCAAAACAATCTCGGCTCCGTAAGCCTTCAAAATATTCCTGCGCTCAACGCTCATCGTCTCGGGCATCGTGAGAATTATCCTATAGCCCCGCGATGCGGCAATCGACGCAAGACCTATACCTGTATTCCCGGATGTAGGCTCGATGATCACCGAGCCCTCTTTCAGAAGGCCTCTCTTCTCCGCGTCCTCGATCATAGCAAGCGCTATCCTGTCCTTTACGCTGCCAGCGGGATTGAAATACTCGAGCTTGACCAAAACCGTTGCCTTCAAACCCAACTGCTTCTCTATATTTACAATCTCAACCAACGGTGTATTTCCAATCAGACCGGCTGTTCCCTTATATATTTTCGACATTTCTTTACCTCCTGCAGCACCCGGGAGCACCTTCCTGCAGAATCCCCCGCTTTACGAAAGGACTATCCCCGGATGCCGCTTATCTACTACGCGATTCTATTCCCATTTGCCTACTATGTCAATAGGTAATATTAAAATTGTAAACCGCGTTCCCAGCCAAAATCATTCACATGAATTTAATAAAGAATTATCAACTGAAATGCAAAATTGTGATTCCCCTTACTCTCTTTCCATATTCCCCTGAATGAACTCATCTCGCTCTTCAGCAGAAGGCTTCATATATTTTCTCATGGTATTTCGCGTAGCACCTTTGCTTACTTCCAAATATTTTTCATAAGAAGAACAACTGTACCGAACATCGCAGTTTCTGCAAATATGAACGGCAAAAACGCTTTTCATTCCAGCCGGTTTATTCAAAAGAACATCCACATCAGGCGGACAGAATTCAGATTTTTCAATCTTTTCTACAACTTCGCCAAAGTTGTTAATTATTTTTTCAACTTCTTCCTCTTTGTAACCGATTGGAATAACAGGCTGCCAGGCCTCCAATTCCTGTTCAATCAATTCCGGCTTTCTTTTACGGATTGCAGCCTCCAATCTGTCTGGAAGTGTAGTTGAAATGACGGCAGTATTATCCAGTTCATTCCCTTGAAGTTTTTTCCAGATATACGAGTAAATATACAATTGTTCTTTGTACTGTGTAATATTAGCCTTAATGCGGTCAATATCATGAGTCTTTAAATCGTAAAGCCATGTTCCGTCTTTTTCCTGAACGATATCAACAATTCCTTCGATGGTGTAAGAAATCTTATCATTTGGCGTAACTCGTTCCGGAAGAGAGAGCTTTACTTCCGAACGAGTTATTTTTTCTATCAAGGCACGGTTCTTTTTCCAGTAATACAAAACCTGCTGAAAAGCCTTTTCTCTCATATATCCGTCAATTGCGTGTCCTGAACTTTCTTTTAAGTACTGGAAGTTTGATTCAAAAAAGTCGCGAAGTTTTAATTCAATTTCCGCGTCTGTCATTTCACTCATTATTTCAAACCTCCGACGATAAAGTTCTGTAAGTCCTCGACTGTCTCATGTACCAGGGAACCAAAGAACATTGTTTGGCTACGGGAAGGTACAAATCCATATTTTTTGAAAACCATATAATTTCTAGGGCAATTTTTATAAGGAAGATAATCGGTCGTATAGGTATAAACATGTGCCATTTCACCACTCTTGTCATTGCTCGTTGGAAAAGAATCAAAATCAAAAGAAGCAATGCCTTCAAATTTTTGTGAAGCAATCAAATCTTTCATGGGACCGAAAGTGGAATATCCTGCTCCTGTCATTTGTGTCAGAATACATAGATTTTTTGCCCGGCTGACTGCGACATAGAACAACCGCATTGTATCGAACGTATCCATTTTATCCAAAGGCTCTGCGATTCCTGGCGGATTTCCCTGCTCTTTGAGCATTTTTCTCACAAGCACATCTAAAGGCCGCGGATTTTTCGCTTTGTGCTGAAGTGAACCTAAGACGACGACAGGAAATTCCAACCCCTTTGACTGGTGGACAGTAAGGAAAGGAACACAACCTTTTGGAAAGGGGTCATCTGCATCTTCCACCTCTGTCTCACCAAGGCGAAATAAAGCATATAAGAATGAATTAAAGAAATCATGCGGAAGGACATTCTCCTGAAAACTTCTTCCAGACAAAATTGGCAGGTGCATTTCCATATATTTTGAAATGTACTGAGTTATCATTCCGAAATTGTACATTGCAGAATCTTCTTCCCCTCTTTCAGCAAGAAGATATTTTTCCACGTAATAATGGAACGAATTCAGCTGATAGAACAAGTCCAGCAAGGTCCAGTCCAGAGCCGTAACACGATTCAATACGTACTGCAAAGACACTTCTTCTCCTTGGTCATTCTTGTTTCGAATATAATTATTCAAACTACTACCATTAAGAGCCTTTTTAATTTCATTATCCAGTTTTGGGATACCCGCAAGTACTTTTGTCGTCTGTTCAAAAGCATTAGATTTCAAGTCCCAATTTTTCTCCGTGCAAGAATCCGCAAGAACTTTATAATTTCGTTTTACAAATTCTATATCAGTCCACTTTTCAATAATGAATTCATCGAGCAGACTGTCTTCAGAAATTATACCGTCTGCCTTAGCTATAGCCTTTTCAAGCCAATCATTAAATTCTTGAGAATTACTTGAAGAAGACGAGACTTTTAATATCTTTGCAAAAAGTCCGAAAGTAACTAAAAATTCTTCTGTATAGAGAATATTTTTAGCCCGTGGAGCGTAATATGGAATTCCTGCTTTTTCAAAAGCATCAGAAAAGGCCTTTACACTGGCACTCATTCCGTCATAGTTTCCTCTCAAGGTAGGGAAGAGGAATGCGCACTGATTGTAATCCGTTATCTTTCCAGATTCTTTCAGCAGCTTTACCATACAGGCTATAGTCGCTGTAATGTCTTCTTTCTTTCCGCTTTCAAGCAGAACAGAAGTCCTTTCGTCTGTGCTAAAGGCTTCAATCTCTTTATCAACAAAGCGGAAATACTTTCCCGGATGCCCATCATCTGCCCAGTCGCATTTTGACATAAAGTCTGTGTAGGTTTGAACAATCTGTTTCCTTGAACGGTAATTGATACTAAGGTCTATTCGCGTAGGACTTTCATTTAGATTCGCTTTGCAAATGTTTTGAAAGTCAATAAAGTTCTCAACAGTGGCACCTCGAAAACGATAAAGAGCCTGATCGTCATCACCTACAACACAAATATTTTTACTGCCTTCTGAAAGTTTTAGATAAATCTTCTGTTGAATTGTATTTGTATCCTGATACTCGTCAACAATTACATGCTTAAAAACCTGACCGCTGAGTAAATCTTCGGAAATATATTCCAATGCTTTTTGTTGAAGATTTGCAAAATCAACCCTGTCTGCGTGTTCTCCCTTTAAGAGCTCACGATATTTTATGGTCATCTTAAAGAGCGCTTTTTCGGCAGCATCAGATGAAGCAGATGCCATTGCGCTTTTCAAAAGTTCGTCAGAAAAATCTTCTTCGCTCATTCGATTGAAGAAGCTGATACAGTTTTTGATTGCATTGGTCTTTGAATTCTTTCCCATATTCTGATTAAACCAGGAGTTCAAGAATCCGTAATCTTCTGTCTTTGTATCAAGAGCCGCACTGGAGAGAATCTCTCTCCAATTACTATTCACAAAAAAATACTGATCCAAATCATCCATAATAACAGGACGTCTGTTTCTTTCTCGGCTTGAATTAAAACGTCTGTCCGTCAGGAGTTTTTGGCAGAGAGAATGAAGCGTTCCCACATACATTTCTGCAATGTCATATGGCTTTCCTGTATATTTTGAAGCAATGCTCAAAAGCCCCTGCAAGCCCTGCTTTAACTGCAAGGCCGCTTTTTCAGTAAATGTTGCAAGAAAAATTTCATCAGGTCGGACATCATGAAAAACGATGAGATTCAAAGTTCTCCATAAAAGCACACGAGTCTTTCCAGAGCCGGGACCTGCAACAAGATACAGCGAACCATCCAAATGAAGAATCGCGTTTTTCTGGCTTTCATTTGGTTTAAACTTTTGTTCTTCAAAAAGCGTATACAGAAGTTCGTCTGCCATTAGCGTTTCATATCAATCATTTTTAATAACTGACCATACAAGTTATCGCTTATATGACGACCTGCATCTCTTAAAACCTCTATAGCATCTTTGATTTCCTCTTTTGAGATTATTGAATCTTCATATGCAAGTCCAAGAATGCCTATTGTTTCCATTATTTTTAGCCCCATGCAAACAGCAACTTGTCGACCGCGAATTTCATCCATCAAGAGTAAGTCAGCCTTTTTAATATCAGAGAGGTAAATAGCCTCGCTTTCTCCCAAGTCAAGACCTGTAGAACGGCGAAGCAAAGAAACGTAGTTTTGGTCAATTTCATCTACAACATGAATAAATGAGCTGTTTTGTATAATATCTGCCTCTGATGCATATTTAAGATTCTCTGTAAGTTCAGCAAAAACCGACTTTGGGATATAAACATCTCCAAATAATTTTTCGAGAAGATTCAATCTGTCAATTTTTAAAAGAGAGATTAAAGGTGTTGTATCAGAGATTACTATCATGCCTTTTCCTTCTTAAGTGAACGAAAAGTTTGAATATCTCGAAAAACCTCGCTGATGTCCATGTCAAAATACGGAAAGCCCATAGTGTCGTACAAATCAATCAAATCAAGTTTTTTTATACCTAAGATTTCTGCAGCACGACCGTGAGATATTACATTCTCATGAATATAAGGATAAAGAAGCAATGCGTTTCGTTTAAGTTCTTCATTCTGGTCAAGAGCATAGTCATCGGAGAAAAAACCTTGCATGGCCTTTGGGACTTTTACTTCTACTGTCGCGTATTCCATATTTTATCCTCTTGCTACAAAATCTAGTCATAATATAGCATAGCTTTGCGTTTTTTTCATCATCCCAACTACAGATAACAACTCAATTGTACTCAATATCAGTCCCGCAAAG
>CAMKPI010000006.1 GCA_946414625.1 uncultured Spirochaetaceae bacterium
ATAAAACGGCTCGTACGAAATGCCGCGCCGAAGAAGGCGCTTGCGGAACCCTCTCGGGTCGGCTTCGGTAAAAAAGCCAGCCGCATACTCCCGCAGCGTTGTGTTCCGCTTAAAATCAGAAGTCGAACCTTGTTTCACAGCTTCCCGCAAAGCAAATTCCACCGCTGCAGTCATGTCTGCGCAGCCCGTGCTTTTCCATTTTCCCGGACGCCATCTGAACTGAACCTCTATGTTGCGTCCTTTAGGGTGCCTGAACTTAAAATCCCCTTTCATTTCTTTGCCCTCCACCCCTACCATAACGGGCGTCAAAAAGCCCGTCAACGCACGAAAAAGTGACGGTTTTGGTAACAAAGAACAAAAAAACTTTAATGCAAATCTTTATGCTAAAGCAAATTGCATTAAAGGTTAAAATACCGAAGAAGGGACTTGAACCCTTACGCCATCGCTGACAACAGATTTTGAGTCTATCGCGTCTACCATTCCGCCACTTCGGCATTTCGGACATCAATCATCCGAAAACAATTTCAAACTACTCTAATCGGTAAAATATCACAAAAAGCGAAAAAAAACAATACCCGCGCTAATATTGAGACTCTATCGCATGCACACACTCTCTGACAAAAGTACACCGCGCGCTTTTTTCTTGCTGTAAAAAGCGATGTAAACGCATTGCGGAATCACTTGTTCAGGTAACTTATAGCCTCTTCCCGCGTCATCTTCCTGCAGAGCGCTTCATCGTGCTGATATTCCTTTGCAATTCGGATATTCTCGTCCCCATACTTCAGATAAAAACCATAGCGTCCGCTCCGAACAGCCAGGTTTTTCCCCTCGTAGTCACCGAAATCATTCACAAGATTTAGCGTCGAAGCCCTCGCGGAACGTGTTCCAGCCCTGCCCGTCGTCGCGGCTCTCCGGGTTCCGGATCCCCTGCTTTTCCCTTTCTCGGCGGCGGATCCCACCGAAGCCGTCTCGACTGCAGAATCAGCCTCATTTCCGCTGGACTCGGCACTCTCTCTCCTACTCGCAAAACGCCTTCTTCCACGGCTTTCCTTTGGCTGGGAGAAAATCTCCCGTGCACGATCTTCGGTGATGGAAAGAAGTTCTTCGCAGTCCTTCAGGTGGCGATAATCCGAACCGACCTGGAGGTACGCCCCATAGCGTCCGCAACCCGCCTTGATCTCATCGCCAGATTCTGTGCAGCCCACCACGTATGGCAGGCTTAAAAGCCGCTCGATCTTCTCCGCCGGAACATCCAAGCCTTTGTACTCGAGAGGCACGCTGAACCTCCGAAGAGTCTCTTTTTTATCGGGATTGCCTGTCTGCCAATAATCGCCGTAGCGACCGGTGCAATACAGAATGTCTTCTCCGCCGGAAGTCTTCCCGACAACGCGCGGACCCTTTGATTCTCCGTCCGACGCCTGCCTCTTCAAATCTTCTATCATATCGTCAGTCACGGCAGCCGGAGTGAACGACTCGGGCACAGAGACATATTTGCCGTCGGGAGTCTGGACATACGGACCGTAGGGACCCAGAGTGACGGCATTCTCTTCCGAGAGACCAGGTATTTCCAGTCTTTTCACCTTCTTGGGGTCGATCTTATCCTTCATCTCCTTGATCTGCTCTTCCAACCCCTGATGAGCGCCGGTTCCCTTGTAGAAGCTGTCCAGATACTTTTCCTCCTCCAAAGCCCCGTTCGAAATCTTGTCGAGGTCCTCTTCCATCTGGCTGGTGAAATCGTAATCTATGCGATTATTGAAATATTTCTCCAATAGGTCCACCACGCCGAAGGCTGTAAAGGTCGGGACAAGGGCAGTTCCTTCGCGTACGACATATTTTTTCTCGAGAATACGGTCGATGATCGCCGCATACGTGGACGGGCGGCCGATTCCCCTCTTTTCCAATTCCTGAACCAGCGACGCCTCGGTGAATCTTGCGGGAGCCTTTGTCTCGTGGGTCTTCTCCTCGATCTTCTTTACTTCCAGAGCTTCTCCAACGCAAAGACGCGGCAGAATCACCTCCTTTACAGGGTTTTTCGAGCTGCCGGAAGCCGCGGCTTTGGACTTCCGGGTGGACGAATCCGCACTCTGTGAAGATTCCGGATTCTCTGCAAAATCGTCCGCATCTTCCGCCGAGTCGCCTTCTCCGGAGGAAGATGCGACAGAGTAAACCTTCAGAAAGCCCGGAAAATCAATCCTTGTGCCCGACGCTGTGAGCGTTCCTATCTCTTCCCCTGCGCCAAGTCCGTGTGTAGAATCCGCTGGAGACGCTGAGACTGCCACTCCTTCGGCAAAAGGGCGATAAGAGCCGACCACGACCGTGGTGGTGAACTTGACTGCATCCTTCATCTGTGTGGCAAGGGTTCGATTGAAAATCAGAGTATAAAGAGCCAGCTCCCGTCCCGAGAGCCCCGTTTCCTCCGGACGCTTGAAAACATCTCCGGCAGGACGGATTGCCTCGTGGGCTTCCTGTGCGTTGGCGGTCCGCGTCTGATAATGCCTGTCTGACGAGGAGACGAACTCTTCACCGCAGAGCGCTTCTGCGGCACGTTTGGCGGCGGTTATTCCTTCAGTTGAAAGGTTCGTGCTGTCAGTTCGCATGTACGTGATAAGACCGTTCTCATAAAGGCTCTGAGCGATGCGCATCACATCTTTTGCCGACATGCGGAGCCGTCGGTTGCCATCCTGCTGGAGCGTGCTTGTCGTGAAAGGCGGCAACGGACGCTGGACGGCCCTCTTTTCCTTGATATCGACCACGGAATAAACACACGACCTCAAGACCTGGGCCACTTCATCCGCTTTCTCTCGCGTGAGCAGAAGCGTTTTAGACGAACCGGAGTACTCGCCGGTGTTGCTGTCAAAATCACGCCCGGTGGCGATTTTCTGTCCTCTGAAGGTGTCAAGCCGTGCAGTGAAAACGCTCTTTTCCCCTGCGTTTTCTGCTCCGGATGTCTCCAAGTCCACCTCGATGTCGGAGTACTGCCCCTTCTTATATTTCAACCTGACTTTTTCACGGTCTACTATAAGCCGCAGCCCAGGCGACTGGACACGACCTGCGGAGAGGTTTTTGTTCGAGAGCTTGGACCATAGAACGGGACTTATCTTGTAGCCATAGAGCCTGTCGAGGACGCGGCGAGCCTCCTGAGCGTGCACCAGATTCATATCGAGGTCACGCCCCTTTGCGAAGGCTTCCTGAATGGCTTTCCGGGTGATTTCGTGGAAAACCATCCTGCGGTAAGGCACCCGGGGTTTCAAAACCTCCAAAAGATGCCAGCTTATGCTCTCTCCCTCGCGGTCCTCATCAGTTGCGAGAATCAACTCGTCGGCTTTTTTCAGCTCCGATTTCAGGCTGGATATCACCCGGCTTTTCGCAGGATCCTCTATGTACTCCGGCTTGTAGCCGTTCTTCAAATCTATACACAAATCTTCCTTGGGCAAGGTTCTGATGTGCCCGTTACAGGCAAGAATCTTGCAATCATCACCCAAAAAGCGCGTGATTGTACGCGCCTTGGTTGGGGACTCCACGATTATCAACTTGTTCGTTTCTTTATTATTCTTAACTCCGCTCACACTCATATCAATCCATCTCCAGCTCGGTTTCGCTTTGGAAGGCCACCGTCTGATTGAGAATAAGCCTCATGACTCGATCTTTGTATCCAGCCCCGAATCTCAACAGCCATCCCGGGCTTCCCCATGTTTCCGACACCGCGCCATGCCATAGAACCCATGCCTTTCCCGCACCTCAGAGCCGTTCCAGGCTTTGTTTTGCGTCCCAGACTCCAATCTCCGTGCGAAACCTCACGCCCACACCTTAAGAAGAGCCAGACGCAATCCGCCGGCATATCTTTTTTGAAGATAGTAAAAGCGCAAAAACCTGTCAACCTCGAGCCCGCTGTTTCCCTAAAAACACGCCTTCGCTATGGCGGACAAACCTGTAATTATGATATAGTGATTAAAACGACTGAGAGGAGGCGCCCCTATGATGAGAGGCATCCATACATCAATAAATAAGATAAAAAAGCAGGTCTACGCGGAGATTGCCCGACTTGCCTACGCTTACGACGGCAACCAGGAAAGCCTGAAACGCGCAATATCTGAGATCCGATATAAAGTCGTGCCGGGCGAGGAATCCCTCTACAGAGACAGCGTGTTCCTTGAACGCGCAATCGTGAATGAGAGAGCCCGCTCCGCCCTCGGGCTTGGTATCCGAACCGCCGAGGAGCATGGACCTGTGGCAGACGGGGTCGAAGAGGCTCTCTACCCAGAGAAGTATTACCAGCCGCCACTCATCAACGTGATAAAGTTTGCCTGTCATAAATGCCCGGAGAACATAATGCTTGTCACTAACGGCTGCCAGGGCTGTCTGGCTCACCCCTGCTGCGAGGTTTGCCCGAAAGACGCGATCCATTTCGATTCGGACAACAAACATTCTGTGATAGACCCGGAAAAGTGTATAAAATGCGGCAAATGCGCCGCAGCCTGTCAGTACGGAGCCATAATCAACCTCAAACGCCCATGCGCCGCGGCCTGCGGGATGAACGCGATAAGCAGCGACGAGTACGGAAGGGCGGACATTGACCAGGAGAAATGCGTTTCCTGCGGAATGTGCCTTGCAAACTGCCCGTTCGGAGCCATCGTCGACAAGGCGCAGATTTTCCAGACGATTCTGGCATTAAAGGACGAGTCCACACCGGTCTACGCGGCGATAGCCCCCGCCGTGACAGGGCAGTTCTCCGAGTTAAGACCGGATCAGATCCGAAGCGCGTTCAAGGCACTGGGCTTCACGGACGTGATTGAAGTCGCGATCGGAGCCGACCTCTGCACAATCGAGGAAGGAGAAGACTTTGTGCGGGAGGTGCCGGAAAAGCTCCCGTTCATGGCGACAAGCTGCTGCCCGGCGTGGGCGATGATGAGCAAGAAACTCTTTCCCCAGTTCGAGAAGAACATCTCCATGGCACTCACACCGATGGTTCTGACCGCGCGTCTGATAAAAAGGAACCATCCCGGCTGCAGGGTGGCATTCATTGGTCCGTGCGCGGCAAAAAAACTGGAAGCGTCCAGAAAAACAATCAGAAGCGATGTGGATTTTGTGCTCACCTTCGAAGAAGTGATCGGAATGTTTGAAGCAAAGAATATCAACCTTAAAGAGCTTCCCACTTCCGACTTCATGCACGGAGCGTCCGCAGACGGACGCGGGTTTGCCGTCTCTGGAGGGGTGGCTCAGGCTGTTGTGAACTACATCAAGGAAAAGCACCCGGAAATCGGAGAAGTGAAGGTGGAAAAAGCAGACGGCCTCGCGGACTGCAGGAGGCTGCTCGCTCTTGCAAAGGCTGGCAAATACAACGGCTACCTTCTGGAGGGGATGGCCTGTCCCGGAGGCTGCGTGGCAGGAGCGGGAACCGTCCTCACTCCTGCAAAGGCGGCGGGACAGATAAAGGTGCATATGGGAGTGTCCACACACCAGCATTCGTATGAATCGGATTATAAGGACATCATCAGCGCGCTGGAGGAAGACGACCTGAAGGCTCCGGAGGACTATGTTTAAGTTCTCTCCGGAAATTTCGAATCCGGACAATCAGAGCCACGCAGAGCATCGCGCGGATATGCGCTGCGCCCTTCGATCCACGACAATATCACCCTCGCCATTCTTCGCAAAGCAGCACCGCGGATATGCGCTGCGCCGGCGCCGGGACGTCGGAGATCGGTCGATGTGCAAAAACAGAGGGACGAAGACATCCACTGACGCACTTAAGGTGTCCGCGCATCGAGCGGCATAGACCGCCTGCCGGAAACAGGGAATTGGCATCACCGCGGATATGCGCTGCGCCGGCGCCGGGACGTCGGAGAACGGTCGATGCGCGAAAACAGAAGGACGTAGACATCCTCTGACACACTCGAGGTGTACGCGCATCGCGCGGCATAAACCGCCTGCCGGAAACAGGCATGCGGACTAAAACGCAGCAAAGAGGCGGTAAAAAGCCAAAAAGAGGGAGCGGGAAGCCAAGGCTTCCCGCTCCCTCTTTTTGTGCACCAAACTCAATGCGCGCCAAACATTATTTCACAACAAAGCTCACTAACCGCCCAGGAACGACAATCTCCTTCACAACCTGCCCTGCGGCAAGGTATTTCGCCACATTCTCGTTTTCCCGAGCATTACGGAGCATCTCTTCCCGACTTGTATCCACAGCACAGGAAATCTTACCGCGAACCTTTCCGTTCACCTGAACCGCAATCTCCACCGTGTCGTCCGCGACAAGCGCCTCGTCGTACTTCGGCCACGGCTCGTTAGAAACAGACGCCCCGTGTCCAGCGCGTTCCCACAGCTCCTCTGCCAGGTGCGGAGTATATGGGGAAAGCATCAGGATAAACGGCTCCCATGCAGTGCGAGGAAGACTCTCTCCGCGGCTCAGCTCGTTCAGATATACCATCATCTGGCTTATTGCGGTATTGAAATTGAGCGACGCAGTGTCCTCTGTGACCTTCTTTATAGTCTTATGAAGAAGCCGGAGCAGCGATTCACCAGGCGCGGCATCAACAATACTCTTCTCTTCTGAAAGGCGCCAGAGCTTGTCTACAAAGCGCCACGCGCCGGCTATACCGGACGTACTCCACGGCTTGGACACCTGGAGCGGCCCCATGAACATCTCGTAGAGACGCATCGTGTCGGCACCGTATTCGCGGATCACGTCGTCCGGATTCACCACGTTCTTCAGGCTCTTCGACATCTTCGCGACAACGCGCTCTAGCTTCTCCCCACTCTCGCGCTCAACAAACGTTCCGTCGTCCAGAGTTTCCACCTCGTCCGTCGGAACAAGGCTTTTGTTCTTTCTTTGGTAGGCATAGGCGGTGATCATCCCCTGATTCACAAGCCTTGCAAACGGCTCCGGAGTCGAAACAAACCCAAGATCGTACAAAACCTTGTGCCAGAAACGGGCATAAAGCAGATGCAGAACGGCGTGCTCGGTGCCTCCGATGTAGAGATCCACTGGCATCCAATACCTCTCCTTCTCCGGATCCACCATCCTTTCGGGATTAGTCGGGTCGATGTATCGGAGATAGTACCAGCAGGAACCGGCCCACTGCGGCATGGTGTTGGTCTCGCGCCTCGCAGGACCTCCACATTTCGGGCACTTGCAGTTCACCCAGTCTTCGATTGCGGCAAGCGGAGACTCCCCGGTGCCGGAAGGCTGGTAGGACTCAACGTCCGGCAGGGTGAGAGGCAGCTCACTCTCCGGAACCAGAACCTCGCCGCAGTGCGGACAATGGACGACGGGAATCGGCTCCCCCCAGTATCTCTGACGGCTGAAAATCCAGTCGCGGAGCTTGTAGTTCACAGTTCTGTGACCGATTTTCTTCTCCTCGAGGAAATCTATCATCCGCTCGATTGCCTCCGCCTTGCCCAGTCCGTCGAGGAAACCGCTGTTCACATGGACTCCGTCCTCCGTCCACGCTCTTTCCCTGACATCAACATCGCTCTTCAGCACCTCAATGATGGGCAGATCGAATTTCTTGGCAAATTCCCAGTCGCGCTCATCGTGAGCGGGAACCGCCATTATCGCCCCGGTGCCGTAGGATATGAGAACGTAGTCGCCAATCCAGATCGGAATCTCGGCGCCATTCACAGGATTTATCGCATAAGAGCCACTGAAGACCCCTGTCTTGTCCTTTGCAAGATCCGTCCTATCCAGGTCGCTCTTCTTGGCGGCTTCCCTGATGTAAGACTCCACCGCCTCCCGCATTTCCGGCGTTGTGATGCGCTCCACTATGGGATGCTCAGGAGAGACCACCATGTACGTAGCACCGAAAAGGGTGTCCGGACGAGTGGTGAAAACCTCAAGAACCCCTTCGTCACCGGAGAGCCCCTTTACCTTGAACCGAACCGAAGCACCGACGCTGCGACCGATCCAGTTGCGCTGCATCATTTTCACCGATTCCGGCCAGTCTACAAGATCCAGGTCCTTCAGAAGGCGATCCGCGTAGGCGGTGATGCGTAGAATCCACTGCCGGATGTTCTTCTTCTCAACCTGAGTGCCGCAGCGTTCGCAATGTCCCTCTTTCACTTCCTCGTTGGCGATGCCTGTCTTGCAATGAGGGCACCAGTTTATCGGGGCGGTGGACTCGTAGGCAAGCCCCTTCTCGTAAAGCTTCTCAAAGATCCACTGGGTCCATTTATAATATTCCGGATCACAGGTGGACACCTCACGATCCCAATCGTAGCAAAAACCGAGACGCTTGATCTGTCGGCGGAAATTGTCTATGTTGCGCCGTGTGGTCACAGCAGGGTGAGTGCCCGTCTGGATTGCGAAGTTCTCGGCAGGCAGACCAAACGAATCGAAGCCCATCGGATGAAGGACATTATAACCATTCATGCGAAGGTACCGGCTGTAGATGTCGGTTGCGGTATACCCTTCCGGATGCCCCACATGGAGCCCCGCGGAGGATGGATAAGGAAACATGTCCAGCACGTATGCGCGCTTGTCCCGAGGATATGACGGATCTTCCGTCACGCGGAAGGTTTTGTTGTCCTCCCAGTATTTCTGCCATTTCGGCTCTACAGTTTCAAATGGATATCTCATGGTTCGATTCTACCTCCGTTTGATTTTACCTCTTTGCGGCGGGGTTTTTCAATACAGACGGTTTTACTTCCGACTCTTGTAATCCTTCGGCGTATCGAACCGAGTATGGTCCTTCTTGTTTAACGGGGTCGGGTCGATATCTCCCGCACGCAAAAGAGCCCAATGGGTGATGGACGGACCGGCTAGTTCATAGATCAATATTGCAAAAAGAATTATATTTTTTATTATTCGACCTTCCGTTAACCCCAGTGTCTGTGCAGTCTGGCACATTCCGAGAGCAACACCGGCCTGCGGCAGGAGAGTGAAGCCCAGGTACCTGACAACCTTTTCCGAGCAACTGGTGGATTCCGCGGAGAATCGTGCCCCAAAATATTTTCCAAGACTTCTTGTAATAATATATATTATTCCGATTATTACAAACCACGCGTTTTTGAACACGGAGAGCTCAAGTCCCGCGCCACTGATAACAAAAAAGAGGGTGTTGAGAGGGACCGTCCAGCCATCGGTGCGCTTCATGATATCGCCGGACCTGGGGCAGAGGTTGCAAAGCACGGTGCCGAGCATCATGCAAACGAGGAGGGACGAGAATTTCACGGTGACGGGGCCCAACTCAAAGGAAAGCGAGGAGAGCGCCACAGCAAGCATGACGAACGCTATCGAAAGGGAAAGGCGGTTGGAATTGGAAAAAAACAGCTCCTCCAGGCGCGTCAATACCCACCCTAAAAACGCTCCGAGGATGCACGACGCGGCTATTTCCACAACCGGGTTCACAAGAATCGTCGCGATGCTCACCGAACCGCTTATCATGGCTTCGGCAATTCCAAAGGACACGGCGAAAGCAACAAGCCCCACTGCGTCATCGAGGGCGACAATTGGAAGAAGAAGGCTTGTCAGCTCGCCGTGAGCCTTGTACTGCTTCACCACCATCAGTGTGGCAGCCGGGGCTGTGGCGGTGGCAATGGCTCCGAGGGTAATGGCTGTTGGGACGGAGAGGATGCGCCCCTTTGAAAATACAGCCACTGCGACCAAAACAACGTCCACAACAAGCATCGCTGCCAGCGCCTGGAAGATTCCTATCACCGTGGCCTGTCTGCCGATGCCTTTCAGCTGAGAGAGCTTGAACTCGTTGCCTATGGAGAAGGCAATGAATCCAAGGGCTACAGTGGACACGAAACTATATGAATCCACACCCTCTATGCTGTGAAAGCCGATGCCTTCGATTCCTAAGCGACCCAGCACGTATGGCCCCAGAAGGAGGCCGGTCACAAGGAATATCGTAACATCAGGAAAATTGAAGCCCATCTTCTTGAAAAGCCTTGTGGCGAGCAAAGCGGCGGCAAGCGCCGTGGCAAGTGTCAAAATCTCTGTCATGATCTCGTGGTGTCCTTGTATTTGCGTTTGTTTCGTCCGAGACGGGAGATAGGAGGAGCTCTTCTCTACGAGATTTGAACCTATTCATCACAACCGGTGTTGCCGTCCTTCGGCATCTCCTCAAGGCAACCGTCCGAGGGCGAAACCGCTTCATCATAGCCACAAAAAGAAAGCCTGTCAAACGCAGGGAAATGTGTGCGACAGAATAGAGGAACGCAGAGAAATATGTGCGAGACAGGATAAAGGAACACAAAGAGAATATAAGTGCGACGAAAAAGAAGACGGCAGAAAGATGTGGGGCGACCGGAGAGGCAGGGCCACGATCTCGCGGGCGGGCGCGCATCAAGCAATAAAACCAACCTATGTCTATCACGAACCGGGCTTCCACGATCTCGCAGGCGGGCGCGCATCAAGGGAAATTGACCTCAGCCTTGAAGAGAAACGAAAGCGCCACGATCTCGCGGGAGGGCGCGCATCAATGGCATCACCGGGCACAACCTCGTCACATTGCACGGAATCCACGATCTCGCAGGCGGGCGCGCATCAAGGGGCTTTCCGCCGCAACACCGCCGCTTTACCACAAGGGCACACCACGGACGATATGCGGGCACATCAGGCGGGCTAATGGAATCCCGTTCGGTCTATTGTTCCAGGCTTGCCGTCGTTTTCCGCCTACCCCGCCTTTTTTCCAGCCGCGCCCGTTTAAATGACCTTGTTTTTCCTCCAGAGGCCGCTTTTCCACCGCCAGATGTCAAGAGAGCCCTTTATCGTCCAGTCTATGCACATCGCAATCGTGACACCCACCACTCCCATGCCGAAATGCAGACCAAGCAGGAACGAAAAAAACGTCCTGCAGATCACTGTGGCAAAAATCGACGACCACATTGTGAATTTTGCGTCTCCTGTGGCTCTAAGCCCGGAAGAAAGCGGGCTGAAATACGGGTGGGTCAGAGCCGCGGCTGAATTGTGAATGAGAACAATTATCCATACAAGCCGCCGAGCCTCGTCTGATATCCGGTACAGCGGAAGGATCAGCGGAAATGTGGACGTGACAATGAAATTCCACGAAAAGCAGAGGATAATCGTTATCCTCACCAATCTACGGAAATACCAGGCGGCCGCGTCGGTGTCGTCGCGCCCCATGCACCTCCCGATCACGGCGATGAACACCGGTCCCATCGTCATGTTCATACAGGCTGCGAAAGCCCAGACTGTCTGCGCAATTCCGTTGGCTGCAATCTGGACTGTGCCGAATGTGGCAACTAACGCCCCGAGGACGACTTTTGAAGCCTGAAAGAGGATGTTTTCAACGGCGTTAGGAACTGCCATCGAGAGTATGCGCCTATCCGTATCGGGATGGATTCGAAAGACATCTCGAGCAGAGATGCGAACACGCAGCCTATTCTCCTCCGCGTCCAGCCTCTCTTCGTATTCAGTCCTGCGCCGTGCGCACAAGAAGGTCATCACCACCGCGGCATAGTACCAGCTGATCGTTGTGGGCCAGGCGACGCCAGCCGCACCGGCATGAAGGACGAAAATCCCCACCGCATTGCCGGTAACGTTCATTATGTTCATCGTTCCGGACACCACCATGGTCACACGAGTGCGACCCATTGACCTGAACTGCGCCGCTCCGGAAGCATAGAACGCATTGGCGGGAAACGACAGAGCGGTGATTTTCAGGTACTTTACGGCAGACGCCATCACATCCGGCTCGACCTTCGGATAAAGAAATCCAAGTATTGCCGGGGCGGAAGGAATAAGGACTGCCGAGCAAACAACCGAGATGAGTCCCGCCATCATGAATACCTGGGACGCTGCAAGGGAGCTTTTTCCTTCGTCTCCCCTGCCCAGATATTGGCTCACGATAACCGCGCCGCCGGTTGCCGCCGCTGTGAAGAAATAAGAGAATATCGTGTAGATCATCGTGTCCAGCGCCACGCCAGACACAACGCTCTCCCCTGCGTAGCTCACCATGAGGGTGTCGGCAAGCCCCACCACAAGCTGAAGCACCTGTTCTATGAAAAGAGGCAGGATCATCGCGCGGAGCATACCACCGGTAAAAATCTCGCGATCCGGCGGAAGTTTAGGTTTCGGGACCATTATCCTGTCTATTAACCTTGCGCTTTGCATTATTACCTTCCTCCGGAGAATCCTTGCCTGGCGGTCGCGTTCAGGCAGGCGAAAGCCGGCGACCACAAACCGGCAGTTCCAATCAGGCAGGCGCAAAATAGCGGCACGAACTGGAGGTCGCAAACCGGCAGCCTCAACCAGAGCTTAGAACCAAACAGTCGCAAGCCGGCAGTCACAACCGCATCAACCAAAAGCCGGCGGCGCAAACCGGAGACCATAAAAGCGCAGCAAACATAACATCTGAAAGCCGGAATTGCATTCTCCAGCCAGGTCCTGATGCTCTTTTCCCCAGCTAAACAGCCTCCGCCCACCCCGGCATCCGCAGAAACATTCCCGGTTTCAGACAAAGCCTGAAGCTCTCCCTGGAGGCGTTCAGCCCTGTCTTTCCGCGGTGTCCTTCCCACTCAATAATGAACCGCCCGACTTCTGCGCAAAGTCCCAGTTCACCCCTGTCATTCCGCAGCGTCCTTCCCGCGTCCCCTCATGTCCAGCCATATTATCAGATTATTGCTGTCGAACGCGTTGAAATATCGGATCTGTTTTGCGAAATCCATCACCAGACCGATTCCCGTGGTGTCCTCAGGCTTTCTGTTCTGATGAGACATATGCCACTCAGTCGGGTCGAACGCCCTGTTGTAATCCCGAAGCGTCAGACAAACATCATCACCGTTTGCATACAGGCGATATTCCGCTCCGGAGCGTTGCTTGGAAGAACCGGACGAACCGTGCTTCACAATGTTTCCCGCCATCTCCTCCAAAAAGAGGGCCATCTTCAAAGCGGCGTTCATTTCCGCTCCCTGTCCGATGCAGAAAGCCTTGGCGCTCTCCGAAGCCTCCACCACCTCCTTCATTGTGGAAACCCTGCCGTAAAGGTTACTGCCGGCATCCCCGCCAAAATCCTTCGGTAGAAGCATATAACTACTCATCCTAAACGGAACGCCACCCATGATCCAAACGGAAATGAAAACAACCACCGCGAGAAGGATTCTTCCAAGGAAAACCGCGGCAAGAATCCATCTGGAGCCCATGGTAAAGCCGAAGAACACAGCAGAACCCACCGGAAGTACAAGACGATCCATTATGCTGAGAAACATGACAAACCTGCGGTTCTGAATACCCTGAAGATATGCCACGTAGAAACAGCCGAGAGAATCAATCACCAGTCCCGCAGCCATGAAACGTATGCCGAACACGCAAAGAGATACCGTCTCGGCATCAGAAGAGTAGATGCCGGCAATCCACGGTGCAAACACTATCACCACCATCGCCACGGAAGCGCTCACGCCGACGGTGAACTTGAAGCCATAGGAGAAAAGCCTGCGGAGGGCAAGTCTATCCCCCGAGCCGTGATACAGCCCCGTCATCGTGGACATCGTGTTGCCGATTCCGATTCCGGTGCAGAAGAGAATCATGCTGATATCGAACTGTACCCCCCTCGCCACAAGGGCAACAGAGGAAAGAGCAAAGAAAAGGTTAATGCGGTTTACAAAAAGATCCCTAAGATTACTTGCGAGGTTCTGGACAAGCACGGAGGATCCGTTTTTCGATACGCTCCCGATGACTGAGCCAGTAAACTCCCTCAGAGTGAAGCGGAAATAGCCCTCCTTCCTGAGAAGGAGATAGCCGAGGAGAAGCAGCATCTGGGACGTATGCGCGCATGCCGTGGCAAGCCCCATTCCGAAGGTGCCCCACCGAATGAGGAGCACGTTTGCCAAGTCCCCGGTGATGTCAACAACGCACATCGCGAGCGCCGAGATGGTGATAAAAACCTTCCCCTTGTCCAGGATGATCATGGGAGCAAAGATCTGAACAAGGATCAGGGCGGGTATGCCTGGGGCAAAACCCCTCATGTAGTTCAGCATTTCCGCATAAATCTCGGGATTCTCATCATGAGTTATTCCGCAAAAAGAGATCAGGGCGTCTGGAACCACTGCAAAAAGAAGTATCGCAACCAATGCCGCCACGAGGGCTGCGAGAGTAGCAAAGGTGAAGACGCTGTTCGCAGTGCCGCGCTTTCCGACACCTATGAAACCAGAGGCCACGATCTGATTGCCAACCGAAATAAACGTGGCGACCATCACGAGCAAGCCGTTTATCGGACCGAAGAGGGACACCGCCGAATACGCTTGCCCTCCGAGGAACCTACTCGTGATAATTCCATCAACGAACTGGGCGATCATTCCAACAAGCACTGTGAAAATCATCGCAACAGACGCGGACATAAACATGCTCGAGACAACGTCCCGTTCTTTTGATCCGACCGAACCCATGCCTAACCTTCTTTCACTGCTTTTTTCTTTCATAGACGAATTATATACGAGCTCAGCTGATTTGTCATTTCACAAATTTAAAAAAAACAGGACCGCCGCCCGAGGGCGGCGGTCCGTCAAAAAACCGAACCGGAAGATGTCCGGAATCTGTTAAGACGCCTTCTTTCCAACGGATTTCTTGATGCAGAAAAGAGAGAGCACCATGAAAACAATCCCTATCGGAAGAACAAGCGCGGCGTTCGGAATTATACCCGCGATGATGTATGTCACAAAACTCACCGCAGCGACCGTCATCGCATATGGCAGCTGAGTTGACACATGCACGACATGGTCGCACTGTGCCCCGGCGGAGGCCATGATCGTGGTGTCCGATATGGGCGAGCAGTGGTCGCCGCAGACAGCGCCTGCCATACATGCGGACACACATACAACCCCAAGCGGATCGGAGAGCGGGAACACGGCAAGAGTTATCGGAATCAAAATCCCAAAGGTTCCCCAGCTGGTACCGGTGGCAAAAGAAAGGAAGCATCCGATGAGGAAAATAATCGCGGGAAGGAAGACCTTGAAGCCGCCGGCAGACCTTTCAACAACACCCGCCACGAATTCTTTGGCTCCGAGACTGTCCGTCATTGCCTTGAGAGTCCACGCAAGAACCAGAATAAGAATTGCTCCGACCATGCTCTTGAACCCTTCGGGAAGGCTCTTCATCAGCTCCGAGAGACTGAGCGTCCTGCGAACAAAGAGGAAGTACAGCACGGTTACAATAAGGGTGAATCCGCTGCCAAGCATGAGCCCAACCGAAGCGTCCGAATCGGAAAAGGCCTTGACGAACCCAACGCCCTCGCCGCTGAAAAACCCTCCGGAGTAGATCATTCCAACAACACAGGAGATGATAAGCACGATGATCGGGAACACCAGATCGATGACCCTGCCCTTTTCTGTGACAACCAGCTCTTCCCTCTCCGATTCATCCCTCTTGCCGGAGAAAAGATCCCCGTTCTCTATTGCGTTGCGCTCAAAAGACGCCATTGGACCATAGTCGAACCTGGCGAGAGAGAGCACTATCATCATCACAATTGTCAAAAGCGCATAATAATTGTACGGAATAGCCTTGATGAATAAACTGAATCCTCCGTCTTCCACAAATCCGGAGACCGCAGCCGCCCAGCTCGAGACCGGCGCGATTATACATACAGGCGCCGCGGTCGCGTCGATGAGGTACGACAGTTTTGCACGGGATATGCGGTTCTCATCGGTGACGGGTCTCATAACCGACCCCACTGTGAGGCAGTTGAAGTAGTCGTCGACGAAAATGAGGACTCCGAGAAGCATTGTGGAGAGCATCGCACCGCTGCGGCTTTTAATCCGTTTAGACGCCCAGCGACCGAAAGCCTTGGAGCCGCCCGCCTTGTTCATGATGCTGACAAGGGTGCCGAGTATCACAAGAAAGACAAGAATTCCAACGTTGTAAGCATCCGCAACCGAAGCCACAATGCCGTCGTTGAACACGTGAGTTATCGTCCCCTCAAAACTGAACCCGGAATAGAGCAGACCTCCGCAGAGGATGCCGATGAAAAGAGACGAGTAGACTTCTTTTGTAATAAGCGCAAGACCGATTGCGATTATAGCGGGTAGAAGCGACCAAAAAGTTTGCTGCACTGCCATACAGGCTCCTTTGGCGGTTTTTCCTGTCCAAAAGATCTCCCAAACGGGCACATATCAGCCTTCCGCATGAGCATTTTTCGCTCAGGGCATCGTGTGCAGGTTCAGGATGAAAAATAGTCCTCGAAACCGCCCGTTATTTCCAAACAAAGACCATGTCCATCATAGTCTTTGCAGGGCAGGCTTCCGGTTTGTGCAGAAGAACCCGAACGCGCCCGGTTTTTCCGGGGAAGCGTTTCGCAAGAATATGACAGCTCTCCGCGCCTTCAACCGACATCCGCGCAACGCGCGGGTATCGATATCCATCCGCGACAGTGCGGAGGATATTGTCCTCCGCCCCGGGCGATCTCTTCCTGGCAGGAAGAAAACCCCTCGGCGACCTCCCCTTTCGTTGGGTCTTTCCGAAGGCGTGGGAAAATCTCACCGCCCGCGATTGCCTTAAAACCCAGCTACTCTTGTCAGCCGCGCCTCTATCACGATTTTGTTTTGGTTGTCCCCAATGTACGTGAAACCGCACCGCGTGTCAATATCGCATGCATGGCCATACACATACACGCAAGATTTTATTCAAATCGCGGTTCACACAAAGTGTCGATATCACACACGAAACCACACACCCTTTGCTACAAGGTTTCCGCCATGAGCCGCCCCGTACGCCCCCGTATCAAAATCACATGCGGCCATACACGCACGAGTGTGATTTTGGCAAACATAGTGCGTCGCGGATTCAGCACCGTGGAACTCGCAGCCATACAACACGTACGCGAGTTTTGGACATTATGTTAACACCCGCCATAAACATGATCTGTCAAACCAGGCAGCCATACAACGCGCGGGCGCAATTTTGGCATTATTTGCCACGGTTATTCACAACGGTGACGCAGTATCTGTATCTCACATCCATCCCGGCGATATCGACACTTAACGAATAGAAGTCGACAGAAATCGAAGCCGACAATTAACAAAATTAAAACCGAAAGTTAACAGATAAAAAAGTAAAAACGAAGGAACAAAAAGACGCTGGGAACGGGCGAGGTCTCTTGAACCGATACGTTCAAGGGGGCCGCCAGTTGAGATACAAATTCTGTACCCTATTAACCAACGAAAAAAGGAGGCGGGCGCAATACAATGCTTCTATGCCGCGGCCCATTCTGTAAGTTTGAGCAAGAGAAATATGACCCGTGCCCAGCTGCTTACATTCTAGCAGACGAAACACAAAATGCAAGCGGAAATTTGGCGTTTTTCCCCGTATTCCGCCGTCCCATGCGCTTTCCGCACGGAAAGGGCGAACAAACAATTAGACAACCAGCGGATTCTATGCGACAATCGAAAATGTAAAAAACAGAGAACCTCCGGTTCGGCCTGGCGCAGCCTTCCGAGCCGGAGATTCCCTTCTCAAATCGAAAACCAAGGAGCGTGACTAATGAAAAAAACACTCACGGCAATGCTTTTATTGGCTCTTGCCGCACTCCTTGCGGCGGGAACTGCATTCGCAGCACCCGCCGCATCCGACCTGCCCTGGGAATTCAGATTCTTCGGGGTGTCGGTCGGCGCGGATCGAAACATCCTGCAGTGCGCCGGAGATGGCGTCCAGTCGGATGTATCCCTGTCCTCCGCAACATTCAAAGCGGACGGCTCGGTGAACAAGAAAGGCGGCAAGTTCGTCGCGGACAGTCCTGCCGATGGGGGCAGCTATTACTTCACCAAAATAGACCCCACCACCACGAATTTCCGCATCGAGGCGGACGTGTTCATTGACAGGATCAACCCGACGCCCGACGGCCAAGAAGGCTTTGCACTGATGATCCGAGACTCGCTTGGAGAACAGGGTGTGTCCGGAAACTGGATGTCGAACCTCATCTCTGTTGCAGGAACAAAGCTCCCCAGCCCGGAGACCGCGGCGACAATCGGCATCCGCGCATACACGGGAATCCGTACTCCGGAAGCTTCCGAGGAAAACGACATCAAGGCCACCCGTCTCGGGTGGTACCGCGACGCGGACGGCAATCTGCTTAAGATGGAAGCAGGAAAGACATACCGAGTCTCCCTGGAGAAAACGGACTATGCGTACATCGCAAGCCAGTACGACCCGGACACCGGCGCAAAGATAGGCTCGTATACATACTACATTCCGGCAAAGGATCCGAACGCCACAAGCGTCAAGAGCTACAAGGAGCTTGACGACCCGGTGACGTATATCGAGCCGGGCGCGGCATATCTTGCTCTTGTGACGGCGCGCGGAATAAACGCGACATTCAAGAACATCAAATTCGAGACAAGCGACTGGTCAGCGGCAGGCTGGAAGCCCCAGCCCACTGTGTATAAGGATCTCGCTGTCGAGATTCTCTCATCTGTAACCGCTCCGAAAGGAGTTTACAACGTCATCTTCCGCTCCAACGCGGATGGAGTGGCCAACATTTACAACGGCAAGGATCTCGTCGCGGCAGACATTGATGTAGAAGCCGGCGTCCTGGCTAGCGCTCCGGTGAGCCTCAAAGCAAAACAGAACACCCTCAGCGTAGAGTTCCAGCCGGACCCGGAATTCAGATTCAGCGTCTACGAGCTCCTCTCTTCGTATGAGAAGGCCTCATTTACCATAGACGTGTCCACAAAATCCATCGGGAGCAAGAACGCGATCTACGTCTCTCCGGAAGGAAGCGCAAATAAGAACGGAAAAAGCGCAAAGAAAGCGGTCGACATCCTCACCGCACTTGCATACGCAGCACCGGGACAGAAGATCATCCTCGAAAGCGGCAGGTACGACCTCTCCGACGAGACTCTTCTCATAAGCCGCGGAAGGAACGGCAGCGAGAAGGCGCCCATAAGCGTCACCACGGAAGATGGCTTTGCGATACTTGACTTCGGAGGCACCGGCGGCGGCATCAAGAGCTGGGGCAACTTCTGGAATTTCTCGAACCTGTGCGTCACAGGAACAAAGTCCGGCTCCCACGGCATGCAGCTGGCAGGGTCGAACTGCAAGGTCGAGAGGGTCAACTTCTACAACAACGGCAATTCAGGGCTGACCGTCTCGGGCGACAGCAAGGATCCGCTGAGATTCTGGCCGGCAAACAACCTTGTGAAGAACTGCACAGCGATCAACAACGCCGACAAGGCAATGGAGGACGCTGACGGCTTCTGCGCCAAGCTCACCACAGGGCCCGGCAACGTGTTCGACGGCTGCATCTCCGCATACAATGCCGACGACGGCTGGGATCTCTTCGCAAAAGTCGCAACAGGTCAGATAGGAGCTGTCACAATCCGGAACAGTGTCGCCTACAAGAACGGCTACATCAGGGTGAAGGAAGGCAGCACCGCGAAGAAATTCACCTTTGCGGACATCGACTGCGACAAGAACGGAAACCTCTCTTTCCGTGATTCTGTCGAGATGAAGGCGGGCAACGGAAACGGCTTCAAGATGGGCGGCTCATCCCTCCCCGGCGGCCACATTCTCGTGAACAGCATCGCATATGAGAACAAGGCAAAGGGCATCGACTCCAACTCCTGCCCGGACATCAAGGTCTACAACTCCACGTCCTACAACAACGGCTCGTTCAACACCGCCCTCTACACGGGCAACAAGAGCCTTACAACCGGATTTGAGGCAACAGGAGTCATCAGCTATAGAAGCGCGGAGGCAAATGCGAAATTCGGCCACGGCGCCGCCACTCCAGGCTTTGTGAACGAAGGAGAGAACATCGCACTTCAAAAGCAGGCGAACAGCGTGGCTTTTGGAAGAAACAACTATTGGTGGAACAAGGATTTGCAGAGAAGCGAAAACACAGCGGGCGACTTTGTTACCGACGCTTGGTTCCAGAGCCTTGACACAGGCGTTGCCCCGTCGCGCAAGGAAGACGGCTCGATTGACATGCACGGACTTCTTCTCCTCACAGACGAAGCCCGACTCTCCACCACGGCGGGAGCCAGGGGCTCTGTCTGGGGACAGAATGAAGCCACGATCTGGGTTGTCGGAGACAGCACAGTCTCTGCGTTTGCCGACAAGTATTTCATTCCTCGCGAGGGCTACGGAGAAGAGATCTCATCATACTTCAACGCGCGCGTGTACAATCTTGCCCACTCCGGAGCGTCATCCCTCGACTTCAGGACAATGGAAGAGTACAAGACCCTCATGGACGGCTCCGGTGCGGTTCCCGCGCTGGGAGACGCCACAGGGGATCGCTTCCTTATCATCGGATTCGGCCACAACGACGAGAAAACAGAAGAGGCGCGTTTCAGAGACCCGAACGGGGACTGGAAGACAGACGGCTCCTTTGCGAACAGCCTCTACACAGGCTATGTGAAGCCGGCTCTGGATCGCGGCGTCGTGCCTGTGATCTGCACGCCGATAGTGCGTCTCACCAACGAGAACACAATGGAGTCCTACAATTCGGCGTCCGGACATAAGACCAGTAGCGTCATGGTCGGTGGAGTTCTTTATAAGGGCGGCGACTACGCAGCGGCGATTCTGAAGATGGTAAAGGATCTGAAAAAAGCGGGCAGGAATATTGAGTACATCGACCTCACATCCATCACGGCGAACCTGAACGCCCTTTTCGGAGAGGACGCGAAGTACCTCCATTCGTTCACGGGAGCAAAGCGCGCGGCGGCGGGAGCAACCGGAAAAGACGTAACACAGACAAAAGACGGTCCTCTTGTACCGGCAGGCCTGGATCAGACGCACACAAGCGTCTACGGGGCAAAAATGAACGCCTACCTCATCAGCATCCTTTCCGAGGAAACCGCTCCGACGCTGCACAAGTACAGCACAGGGCGAGACATGCCGACCTATGCGGAGTTCTGGCCCGCTTCGGTCAACCCGGATTACGAGGTTCTTGATTACAACGCGCCGACCCCCGCCGAGATGGAAAAGGCAATGCTGCCCGCCTTCACCGACGGCGACGGAAGGCTCTGGCACGCCTCAGTGTTCGGAGATGTCGGAGGACAGGCCAAGATCACAGAAAAGAATTTCACGTCGGCGATACGCGAGAACGGAAAGTCTGACGCGAATATCACAATCGGCGTTTCCGGAAACTCCGGGAAAATCGCGAGCGGCTCGGACGGAATGTTGTTCTACTACTTCCCGATTCGTCCGGGCACGAGCTTCACGCTAACCGCTCATGCGAAAATCGAGAGATTCACGGCGAACAACCAGGTCTCGTTCGGCCTCATGGCGCGAGATGACCTCTACATCGACCGCTACGTCCCTCTCACAATGGGCGACTACGTTGCCGCGGGCGTGCGCAACCAGGGAAACATCGTGAACTACGGCAGGAAGAGCAGCGCCCTCATAGGAGACGCGCCACAGGAGAAGATTGTCCTCGAAGCCGGAGCGGAGTACGACTTGAGGCTCTCCGGCACCAAAGACGGCTTCACGCTCACGTTCGGAGGAAACACCGTGTCGGCTGGATTCGACTATCCGCTCACCGCGGTTGACGACGAGACGGTCTACGTAGGCTTCTACGTTGTGCGTAACTGCGAGGTGACGTTCAGCGACGTCCATCTTGTCGAGAACTGACAGAAGCGCTAGGGAAAACACCTAAGAAACAATGGCGGCGGGCTGCTCTGCAGCCCGCCGTCCTTTTTCCTGTATTATTTCCAATATCTCTACCCAATATTTCTACCAAATGTCCCAATAAAAGCGCTATGCAGCGATCTTCGGATGCCGCAATTCCCTGGATAAGCGAGCATACATCCACAAGCAGAGCACAATCTGGAGGAGACTGGAGCACGGGGTGGAAAGCCCTATCAGGAACAGTGATGCAGGCTTCTGGGCCGCAAAATAGAAGCAAAGCGGTATACGCACAAGGAACGCGCCTATGAGCCCCTGCGCCATCACAAACGATGTGCGGCCGTAACCGTTGAAATAACCTATCATACAGAACATCACCGGAGTGAGGAGGCAGTCTATCGCATAGGCCTTCAGGTAGTCGTGGGAAGCGGCGGCAACAAGGGAATCCTTCGTGAACACCGAGGAAAGGATATCCCCGTAGAAAAATGTGGCAACGAACATCACCGCCCCAAAGCAAAGGGAGGTGAGAATCCCGTAACGCAGAGCCTTGCTGTTCCTCTCGTGCAGCCCCGCGCCGTAGTTCTGTGCGGCAAAAGCCGTCATCGACTGCGCAAAGGCGGACGGAATGAGCATTATGAACGCGCAGACCTTCTCCCCCACCCCGATTGCCGCAGAAGCGACAAGGCTGATTGAGTTTACAACTCCCTGAATCACAAGAAAAGACGCGCCCACAAGGAGATCCTGAATGGCAATCGGCGTCCCTATGCGCAGTTCCTGGAGCATTATCCCGCGATCCAGCCGGATATAGGAGGCCTTGAACGAAAGCGGCAGTCGAAGCCTTTTGATGTAGACAAGCGACACGGCAACGCTCACCGCCTGGCTTATGACTGTTGCCCAGGCAGCGCCGGAAGCCCCCATTCCGAAATGTTTCACAAACAGAATATCCGCCCCGACGTTGAGAACCGCTGCGACAGCCACGGTCTTGAGCGGTGTCTCGGAATCTCCAAGACCCCGGAAAATGCCGCCCAAAAGG